>PFCY01000071.1 GCA_002763085.1 Candidatus Pacearchaeota archaeon CG10_big_fil_rev_8_21_14_0_10_32_14
TAATCTGTTAATTGATATATGTATAACAAGGAGGGAGTTTAGTGCGGATTTGCACTAATCACCAATTTTAATCTTAATATTATCAAAATCATTATAGCCAGACTCGTCAAGTATCTCTCTGGCAATATCAGTTGGCATGTAAACACTCGAACCCTCTTCTAAAATTCCTACTACCTTGAAAGATTTCCCTTCAATAATCACACTACATTTTTCCAAATCTCCATTTGATATTGCGACAAGCATGTAACATGAATTCACCTCTTCGTCGCGATCTAGATTCTTTGTAATCCCCCCATCGGCACTAAATTTATACAAAGGATATTTATCACAAGTAGAATACTCTTGGGTTTTTATTGCAATATACTCTACACATTGAATCATATTTGTAGGAAGATGAACTATATCTTTACAATCATCAATTTTATTCTTTTCTTCAAAGCAATTCAGTGTACACTCTTTAAACTGACGATTATTATAATCTTCACTGGAATTGACTTCACATTCTTGAATATACTCATATTTAAGATACTATTGGAATTCTTTCCTAACAGAGGCATCTATCTCCCCTGGTGAATATCTTCTTAATTCTGAAGTGAGTAGATTATTATAATTATGACATTCAATAGAACAACTATAATTAATAATCCTAATGTCGTTTGATTCATCAATATGATAATTATTATAACATTCGTAAAGTCTTTCAGAAATATTTATGAGAGTATTCTTTATTTCTTTAAAATTATCCCTATTTAATTCAGAAAAATTATATAAATCTATTTGAATAAAAAAATAAAAAAATTGCATGAAATATTTATAAATCTAAAATTATTAATTTGTTTATGAATACTATCGATTGTATAATAAAAAGGAGGAGTGTTCGAGACTGGACTTCTCAAAAAATTGAAAATCAGAGCTTAGAAAAATTCTTGAGGCGGGAAGACATTCACCAAGTCCATTAAATTCTCAAGCATGGAGTTTTATATTAGTTCGGAGTAAGAGTACGCTATCTAAATTAAAGACTTCATCAAATCACGGAAAATTTGTGGATAAGGCGAATGTATTAATTGTTGTTTGTATTGATAAGGGAGCAAAGATTGATTCTTGGCTTGAGAAACATGAACAGCATTATTATAGTGGTGTAAGTTGTTTACAAAATATGTGGCTTGCGTCTTGGGATTTGGGTCTTGGAGCTTGCTGGGTTACTCTTGACGAAGATAAAGCAAGAAAAGTATTATCAATTCCTGTAAATCAAAAAATTATTGGAGGTTTGGCTATAGGATATGCTAAAAATAGAAAAATAGATCAAGTTCCGCTCAAGGATTTAAAAGAAATTGTTCACTATGAGAAATTTTCTAAAAGTTAAGAAATAAAAAATAAAATTAATTAAGTTCTGGATGATTTGAATTGTATTCTTCAACGGAGTTTCTCAATTGCACTAAAATTTCGAAGTCTTCCCTCGAGATCAATTCTTTATCTAATGGTTGTCCTAATAATTCTTCGATTGCCTCTTGGTACTTTGCATAATCTTCATTGTCAATTGCAGTCTTTATTGCCCCATCGTTCACTGAAGTTATAAGTTCGTCTTCTTGATGGATGTAGATATATCTTAACTCTTCAATATAATCGTAATCATCAGAAACATCGATTTTTTCTGTCCTTAGAAATTTTGACGGATTACTCTGAATTGATTTTAGATTTATTACTGAAGTTACCGATGACGGATCGTTAACTGGAATTGCCATAGCTCCTGCGCTCAAAACCATTACTGCCATACCTAAAGCTCCGAATATTTTACGTTTATTCTTTTTCATGCCGTTCCACCCCCTTTCAAATATTTGTTTATCATGAATTAAGTAAAATTATTTTCTTTAAAAGCAAAAGGAATCTAAAGTATACATTTTAAGTCCATGTCGATGTATGGACCCTTCGTCCACGACGTTTATAAACGTTTAAATAAGAATAAATATTGTTAAAATGATGATAGTTAGTCCAACTTTTTTTGCAACATTGGGAATGGATATGTTATACTCATTTGTAATTATAGTTACAAGTTTAATGGTTTATTTTGGAACAAAAGAACTATACGAATTAAGCAACCATAAAGGAATAAAATATTTTAGGCTTGCATTCTTGAGTTTTGCAATTGCTTATTTTTTCAGATTGCTGATTAAATTCCTGTTGTTGTCATTGAATATTCGAGAGCTTATGGAGTTAAGCACGCAACTTATTGGAGTTGTAAGTCTCTGGTTGTTCATGTATTTTAGTGCTATGTCTATATTCTATTTACTATATAGCGTCATGTGGAAGAGATGGAGCGGAAAAGATTTCATCCTTTACATTTTTCATGCTTTAGCTTTTGTAATTGGGTTGATAGTTACGTTCACTCCGAGCGCGAAACTTTACTTACTTATTAATTTGTTTTTATTTTTGTTTGTAATTGTTATAGTTTTATTTTCTTATATAGATTCTAAGAAGAAAAAGAAAGGCATCAATTTATATGGAATATATCTGCTTTTGTTTGCGTTTTGGATAATTAATATTACAGATATACTTATACCTAGTTTTTTACAGACTTATCAGTTGCTAATTTATGCGATATCGATCGGTATTTTTTTAGCCATTTTGTATAAAGTCTTGAGGAAGTGCGGGGGATCTTAAATGAAACGAGCAAAGCTTGAGATAATGAGAGATATATTATCTATAGTCCGCGACAATCATAATTCAATAAAAATAACTCCTTTGATAAGAAAGTCTAATTTATCTTCTCAGAGATTCAAAGAATATTACGGGGAGCTAAGTGAAAAAAAGTTTATAATTGAGATAATAAACAAAAACGGAAAAGTCATCTCTTTGACAGAAAGGGGTCATCGTTTTTTAGAGAAATATAAAACGATTGTAAGTTTTATTGAGGAGTTTGAACTGTAAAATAGATTTATAAAAAACAAAAGAACAAAATAAAAATGGAAAGTAAAAAATTGGGTGTAGTACTCGTCATATTGAGTTTACTAATCGGAGGTATGTTTTTTTATTATTCATCATCTTTGACTAATGAGGGTCAAGCGCTCGGGTGCTTTGAAAACGTAAATTGTGTTAGAATTGAAAGAACACTGACATTCACTCACTTTGCCGTTGGAGTTTTTGCGTTTCTATTATCACTGGGTTTTTATTTAATATTTTTTAATCATCATGAAGGTTTAATTCTAAAGAAGCTTGAAGAAGAAAATTCTCAAAAAATTAAAGAAGAAAAGTTTTCAATAATTATGAAAGCTCTTGATCCGTTCGAACAAAAAGTATTAACCGCAATAAAAGAACAAGATGGAATAACTCAAAACACGTTGAGTTTGAGAGTGGATATGTCAAGGGCAAAATTAAGTTATGTTTTACAAGAGCTTGAAAAAAGAAGTTTGATTAAAAGAAATCAAAAAGGTAAAACGTTAGAGATTTGGTTGAGAATATGAAAACTGAAGATTTTGCATACATTGTTGAAACAGAAAAAAGTTTTGATGAGGCAGTCGTATCTGTATTAAAATCAGTCGAGAAAAAAGGCTGGAGTTTATTTAATGTTTATGATATAAAAGAGAGACTGGCTGTAAAAGGTTTCGAACAAAAGCCGTTGAAAATAATTGAAATATGCTCGGCAAAACACGCTAATAATTTCTTAAACAAAAACAGATTAATTTCTTTATGTATGCCTTGTAAAATAAATGTTCTTGAAGAAGACGAAAAAGTAGAAATTATAGGAATGAAACCGACGATAATTTCACAGTTTTTTCCAGAAGTTAGTAAAGAAGAAGCACAAGAAGCAGAAAAAGATATTAAAGAAATTATTGATGATGCTAAGTAATTACAAACTAAATTTAATTTATGAAGAATTAAACATTAATTTCACCTCCATGAACGTTAATTAATAGAAATTTGAACGTTTCAAGGCACTTTTAGACGATCATTCAGACCCTAAGATATTAATACAATTTTAATTTGTTTTCGTAATGTTAAATAAGGTAAAGAAGAGTTTCAAAAGTCTGAGAACGGTATTCTCGGATATAAAATATATTCTATTAGCAATTTTAATCGGATTCTTATTTTACTTCTTGAATTTTTTTATATCCACTTTCGGAAACATTTCAAGCTTCTACAAATCTCAAGGGTTTTACGGAATAATTCTTTTTTCGTACACTTTATTTGTTAATTTTAAGGGAAGTATTTTACTTTCTAGTTTTGTTAGTATGATTGTTTTGAGTGTCCTTACAGGCATTCTTTTTAGTTTAGTGTTATATAAAGTAAATTTAAGAAAAAAAGATTCACCTAAAATTGGTATGTTAAGTTTTACGGGAATGTTTTTAGGAATATTCGCTCCGGGTTGCGCAGCTTGTGGTCTTGGTCTTGCCGCATTTTTTGGATTGGCTGCGAGTTTTGCAACTCTTCCGCTTAAAGGACTCGAAATATCCATTTTAGCGATGACAATAATGACTTTCTCTATCCTTAGATTTTCTTATTATTTATACGATGATGTATGTTCAATTAATTTTAATAATCATAAAAATGAAAGCAAATCAAAGATTTTCTTTAATTCGTTTTCACATATTCAGACAAATGAAAGGAGGTTAAGAAATGGAACAAGCAAATGAATCGAGTTCAGGAACAATAACTCTTAAGAAAGACATGCTTTGGAAAGCAACGACATTTATTTTTGCTGCACTATTAGTTGTGAGTCTTTTCACAGGAGGATTTGGACTTAAGAAATCAGATACAACTGTTACTGGAAATGTAGTTAATAATCCAACAAATCCAAGTATAGATAATCCAACACCAAGCGCTGTTAAAGTAAGTGTTGATGACGACGCTGTTGAAGGAAAAGCCAATGCTCCCATCACAATTGTTGAATTCAGTGATTACCAATGTCCTTTCTGTAGAAAGTTCTGGACTGAGACTTTGCCATCAATAAGAAAAGATTACGTTGACACAGGCAAAGTTAAGATAGTCTATAGAGATTTTCCTCTCTCAAGTTTACATCCTATGGCGCAAAAAACTGCTGAGGCAACAGAATGTGTAAGAGATGCAGCTGGAGGAAAAGGAGATGCAGCTTACTTCAAATTCCATGATAAGATCTTCGAAGAACAGAATATTTTAGATTCTGGAACCAAGAATGGTGCGGTAACAAAAACTGCGACATACACAAACGATGATCTGAAAAAATGGGCAAAGGATCTTGACTACGATATTGGAAGTTGTTTAGATTCAGGAAAATATGCAAGTGAAGTTCAAAAAGATGAACAAGATGGGCAGTCATATGGGGTCCAAGGAACTCCGGCATTTTTTGTAAACGGGCAACTTTTAAGCGGGGCGCAGCCATATTCGGCATTCAAACAGGTAATAGATGCACAGCTCGCAAAGTAATTAAAAATTATTTTTTATTTTTTATTTCAAGATAATTCAATAGAGAAAAAATAATCAAAAAAGATTAATGTAAGAAGGTAAACAAAATATGAAAAAATCAACAAGATGGGCAGGACTAATAGTCTTAGTTTTAGTACTTGGAGGGGTGTTTCTTCTAAAGTCGAATGATAATCAAGAGCTTCGAACTACGACGGCAAATGTTGTAAATGGAGAAGTTCAGAAAGTTGTTTTAAGTGAAAAAAATTTAAATTACTTCCCCAATGAGATTAGAGTTAAAGCGGGACAACCAGTTAGTATCTCACTTGATAATACTGTAACTGGATGTTTAAGATCATTCACAATAAAAGAATTAGGTGTTTCAAAATTAGTTAGAACTTCGCAAGAAACAATTGATTTTACACCAACAAAGAAAGGAACATTTGGATTCGCCTGTATTATGGGGATGGGATATGGAAAAATTATTGTTGAATAGTTTGAACTGTAAAATAGTCCTCTATAATAGAACATCAAAAGATTTAAAAGAATCGATAGATATGAAAAAATATGCCTTTCATGATAGATAACTGAAAGGAGGTTTTTAAGATGAGTGAAGAAACGGGAACAATAACACTGAAAAAGGACACGCTTTGGAAAGCTGCAACTTTTGTTTTTGCGGCTCTATTTGTAATAAGTTTGTTTACTGGTGGCTTTGGTTTAAAGAAGGACTCGCCTGGAACTGGAAATGTTGTAGCAGATACTAATCCAACTGTGAATAATCCTACACCAAGCGCAGTTAAAGTAAGTGTTGATGATGATGCTGTAGAAGGAAAGAAAGATGCAAAAGTCACTATTGTTGAATTTTCAGATTATGAATGTCCTTTCTGTAAAAGAAATTATGATCAATCATACGTTCAATTAAAGAAAGAATACATTGATACTGGAAAAGTAAAATATGTTCTTAGAGATTTCCCATTAAGTTTCCACCCACAAGCTCAAAAGGCTGCAGAAGCTGCTGAATGTGCTGGAGAATTGGGAGGAGATGATGCTTACTTTAAGATGCACGATAAACTATTTGGTGAAGGTGTTGAAGGGGGCGTTGCAACTTTCAAAACGTATGCTAAAACAATTGGAATAGATCAAAAGAAATTTGATACATGTCTCGATTCTGGAAAGATGGCAGCAGAAGTTGCTAAAGATCAGGCTGATGGAACGTCATATGGAGTTCAAGGAACGCCAGCATTTTTTGTCAACGGAAAGTTGATATCGGGAGCACAACCTTATTCAGTATTCAAAACTGCAATAGATGCAGAATTAGCATAATTCGAATTTTTATTTTTATTTTTTTATTATATAAGAAAAAAGATTTTTATAGATTAACCACACCATTTCCAAATAAGGTTGATAGTCATTTCTATTTTATAAGAAAAAAGAGTTAATGTACTTCAACGATGTTGTTGATAATCTCTCTTAGATCGCCACAAACTTTCTTCAAAATCTCAGAGTCAGATTCTATTGGTCTTTTGCTTTTGTAAAGCAAAGCTCTTGAAGCTCCAGCGATTACTGCTCTTTTTATCATATCCGCTTCTGTCATATTCCTTAAAAAAATTTGACATTTATAAGCTTATTGTGTTACGTAAAAGGGAAGAAAAAATTGACAGTCATTTAGATGAATATTAAAAAAATATTTATAGTCAGTTAATTTGAAATACTATGGAAGAAAATAAAGAGGAAATTATTGTTGCTGTTTCTGGTTATTTTGATCCGATTCATGTTGGGCATTTAGATAATATACGTTTAGTCAAAGAACTCGGGCATAAACTTATTGTTATAGTGAAAACGATAAACAAGCGCAATTGAAAAAAGGCTACGAATTTATGCCTCTTGCCGAGAGAGTTGAAATAGTTAAAGCGATAAAATGGGTTGACGAAGTTTTTGTTTCAATTGATGAAGATAAGACTCAATGCAAGACACTCGCGCATTTGAAACCTCATATCTTTGCTAAGGGCGGAGACAGATTCGGAAGCGAGATTCCTGAAGCGGAAGTATGTAGAATACATGGAATAAAGATTGTAGACGGGCTTGGAGATAAAATACAATCATCATCTGAGCTAGTTAAAAAGCAAATTGAAAATCAAAGAAATAATAGAATAGTTTCAAATAGGCAAACTTAAATACTCAAAATATCTAAATTTTTTATGGAAGGCAGTGAGCCTTTAGAGACTCTTGTTGAGACTGATGAAATGAATTCTAAAGATGTTGATGGCGCATTTGGATTAAGGAGTTTGGAGAATTTAGATAAAGAAACGGCTTTTGAGGTTGTGGCTAAAGTTGTGACTAAGAACTTGCCAATGCCACCAATACTTGGAGAAGTTGGAGAAAAAATTTATATGATTAAAGATGAAACTTATAGTGTGGGTCAGCTCATTGAAAAATTGAACTTTGGTTTAAAAAATGGTCTTCCTCTAAAACATAGAGGTTATATACAGGCTGCGAGGGACGCTCTTGGAAGAGGAGAAATATTAAGAAAGTTTCAAATTAAAAAACTTGAAGAGATTTTTTATAACGAAGGACGAAAAAGTGAATCTTTGGAAAATACAAATGTAAGATGTGAAAATATCTTGATTGAGGAAAGTGTACCATCACCTTCTACAATAAAAGAAGTTGTTCAAGTAAGTGGGGTAAGTTATGCTCAACCACGAAAAGGGTTCAGCCTTAAAGGTCATTCAACTCATGAAGAAGAGAAAGCAAAAAAAGTTTATGAAATGTTAGTTAACCCTGATCATAAGGCGCAAATCGATACATGCGCAAAGAATTTGACGAGATTTATGTTATATAAGTCATTCAATGGTCCTCCAATTACTCCCGAAGATATATGGAAAGCAAAATCTGAAATCCCAAATGATAATATTCATGGATATTTTAGAAAACAAAGAGAAGATCTTAGAAAGATTTTGAGAGATCCAGTTGATTATTCGCATTATGATGATGCATCGAGACAATTGGAATTATATTTTAGTTGTATTTCACAAGATGATCATATACTTGACAAAGAAAATCCATTTCATGCTATTCCTAGAATGAAGGCTATATAATTAAGAAAGTTTATATAATATTTTTACTGTGTTTATAGAGAAGAGGAATATGAAACTGAAAATTTTTATTGCTAGTGATCATGCTGGATACGAACTTAAAGAAAAATTGAAAGAACATCTAGAAAAAAGGTTTTTTGTTGAGGATATAGGTCCGTTTGAATATGATCAAAAAGATGATTATCCAGATTTTGTAATCCCTTGCGCAGAAGCTGTAGCTAAAGATGTAAAGCGGGGCTCGGTTGGAATTGTAATCGGAAAAAGCGGGCAGGGCGAAGCGATGGCGTCGAATAAAGTTAAAGGAATTCGCGCAGTTGTTTATTATGGCGGGACTAAAGAAATAATAAAACTTTCAAAAGAACATAATGATGCGAATATTTTAAGTTTGGGGGCGGGGTTTATATCGACGCGAAAAGCGAAAAATGTGGTTGATCTTTGGATTAGAACGAGATTTTCTGAACTTGAATGGCATAAAAGAAGAATAGGAAAAATAAAAAAGTATGAGAGAAGGAGATGAAAATTGTTTATACTAGTTATGCTGAAGAGAGTATAGCGGATAGAAAATTAGATAAATCTATTATTGGATAGACTTTATTAAAACCAGATGAAATTGTTGAAGGGAAATTTAATCGATTTGTTGCACATAAAATTGTTAGAAATAAACTTCTAAGAGTAGTATATGAAGTTGAAGATAAAACTTATATAGTCGCTACAGCTTATTATACGGATATAAAACGTTACTTTGGAAAATGAAAATAAACTTTGATAAAAAACACGATATCATGAGAATAAAATTTCAAGATAGTGGATACGATAAAAGCCGTGAGGTAGACGATGGCATTGTCATTGATATTGATAAAAAAGGAAAGATCATTGCGATAGAGATACTCGACGTTTCTCAAAAAATGTCTAAAGAAAGCATCAGTGAATTAAGTTTAAATAACTGATATGTTTATTCTATTAATAAATTATAAAGAGATTAAAATGAAATACAAATTCGTCCCATCAATTATTGCAAAGAATCAAAATGAGTTCGAAGAAAGATTTGATAAAGTCAAAGATATCTCTAAATTCTATCAGTTAGATATCATGGATGGCAAGTTTGTTAAAAATAAATCCCTTTTGTTTGATTTTATTCTTCCCACAGATGATAAATTGCTTTACGAAATCCATTTGATGCTTGAGGAGAAAGGCCTTAAGATCTGGCTTAATCAGAATATAAGAAAATTTTCTGGAAATGATATTTTTATTATTCAAGCAGAAACTCGAAACTTTGAAAAATATATTAGAGAATTAAAAAATGAGAAGTTGAGAGTTGGACTTGCGCTAAATCCAGATACATCTGTTGAAAAAATTAAAAATCTAATAAAAGAAATTGATTTAGTTCTTATAATGACTGTAAATCCAGGAAAATATGGCGCAAAATTATTGCCTTCGACTTTGAAAAAAGTTAAGGAGATCAGAAAATTAAATCATAAAATTGATATTGAGGTCGATGGAAGTGTGAATGAAGAGACCGTTTTAGATATGAAAGACGCTGGAGCGAATCGGTTTGTTCTTGGAAGTTATTTGCAGGACAGCGGGGATGTTAAGGAAAGTTGGAAGGCAATTAAGAAAGTTGCTTCTTAATGAGAATATTTATTTAACACCATAAAATATTTAAACACACTCATATGGATGTAATTATGAGCTCTTCTTATCAACCAACAGCAGAAATTGTAACTGAAAGATATAGTGGAAGATATAAGCAAGTTTATACTTCTTTAGAAAGTGAAACAGAACCAGCTTTGAGATGGAATATAGACCATTGGAAATCACAACCGCTTCTTGAAAGAGTAGCAGTTAATTTGTTTCAAGGAGTATTTGTTCCATTAAGTGAAGAGCATATGGCATATGAAGCTTCGAGATCTATTCTAAAACGAAGAGAGTCGGCATCTAAAAAATAATTTTTCTTATCCCAAACCTTTTTATAACTTAATATCTATTTTTAACTATACAAAGAGGAAAATGATATTATCAATTAGGGAACTTCAGGATATGGCAAACATCTTGAGAAGAGATGTTGCAATTGATACAACCTCAGCTGGAAGTGGACATCCCACATCCTGTTTTTCTTGTTCGGAGATTATGTCAGTTTTGTTTTTCAATGAAATGAGTTATGATAATAAAAATCCAAATAATTTGAATAACGATGAATTTATTTTAAGTAAAGGCCACGCAGCACCGATTCTTTATGCGTGTTTGAAAAGAGCAGGATGTATCCACGATGATTTGACTACACTTAGAAAATTAAATTCAAATCTTGAAGGTCATCCGATGCCTCGCGGTAATGCGAACTCCTGGATAAAAGTAGCAACGGGTAGTTTGGGGCAGGGATTGAGTGTTGGTTGTGGGATGGCTCTAGCTAATAAGTTGCAAAAAAATAATTCTAGAATTTATGTTTTAATGGGAGATTCAGAGATTGCTGAAGGAAGCAATTACGAAGCTATGCAATTCGCTTCAAAGTATGAACTGGATAATTTAATTGCGATAGTTGATGTTAATGGGCTTGGACAAAGGGGTGAGACAATGTCTGGACATAAAATCCTTTCTCATAGACTTAGATTTGAGAGTTTTGGGTGGGATACTTATGTCATTGATGGACATGATATAAAAAAAATCGTAAAAGTCTTGGCTAAAGCAAGAAGGGTGAAAGATAAACCTTCTGTTATTCTTGCCAGAACAATAAAAGGTAAGGGCGTTTCGTTTTTAGAAGATAAAGGCGGATGGCATGGAAAAGTTATTCCTGAAGAACAACTCATAAAAGCTCTTAATGAAATTCCAAGGTCAGCAATGCCACTACTTTCTATTAAAAAACCGATCGATGTAGAAAAGGAAAAAGAAGTTCAAAGTAAATTTGATTTTACTGAATATAAAATTGGTGTATTGATTTCGACGCGGGAGGCTTATGGAAATGCGCTTGCTAATCTTGCTAGATCAAATAGTAAAGTTATCGCAATTGATAGTGAAGTTTCAAATTCAACTTATTCTGAAAAAGTTAAAGAAAAAACGCCGGATCAATTTATTGAAAATTATATTATGGAACAAAATATGATAGGAGTTGCACTTGGACTATCTAAAATAGGAAATTATAATGTTTACGCGTCGACTTTTGGAGCGTTTTTAACTCGGGCTCACGATCAACTTAGAATGGCATCTTTATCAAACGCGGATTTTACGGTTTGTGGAAGTCACGCAGGTGTTTCTATCGGAGAAGATGGCGCGTCTCAAATGGCGCTTGAAGATATTTCAATGTTTAGAAACTTACCAAATTCAACAATTTTTTATCCAAGCGATGCTGTTTCTTGCGAAAAATTAACTGCGCTTTGTGGAAAAATTAATGGATTGAAGTATATCAGAACAACAAGAAACAAAACACCTGTTATTTACAAAGATTCAGAAAAATTTTCGATAGGAGATTTTAAAGTTTTGAAAGAAGGTAAAAATGACAAGGCGGTTTTTGTCGGCAGCGGAATTACTTTAGATGAGGCACTTAAATCATATGAAAATTTGAAAAAGAAAAAAGTTGATGTTGCCGTTGTTGATTTGTATTGCGTTAAGCCATTTGACGGAAAAAGATTTATTGAATTTGTTAACAAGCATGGAATGAAAATTGTTTTAGCTGAGGATCATTATGTGGAAGGGGGAATTGGGGAGATGATTAATTCTGTAATTTCTGGAACAGGAATAAAGATGAAACATTTAGCGGTCAGGGAAATTCCTCATAGTGGAAATGCGGAAGAGTTATTAGAAAAATATGGAATTGATTGGAAGGGGTATGAAAAAGCGTATAAGGAATTGAAATGAATTAACAACCCATTTATAAATTAATTCCAGCGAAGCTGTGAAAGCAATATGTTTCTTTGGAAGGATATACTTATCAAAAAGAATCTTTAAGAAAATTAATATTTATTATTGTGTTCTTTTATAGTAGTAACAAAACGGAAGTTAAATAGCATGACGTCCTCCGCACCCTAAAGGTTTGTCCTGCGGGACAAATCGCCAACGGGCGAGTGCGGTTTCCCGACGTTACGTAAACTGTGTGCTATGATGCTCTGACTGATTCCTGACATAATTTGTTACCACAT
>PFCY01000079.1 GCA_002763085.1 Candidatus Pacearchaeota archaeon CG10_big_fil_rev_8_21_14_0_10_32_14
TTTTCATCTTATTTCACCTCGAAATAAGATAGTCCCTTTAGTAGATTAATTTTACTAAGGGGACATTTTCAACAGAGCCTTTATGATAACAATCTCTTTAATCTCCACCCATCTTTTATATCCATAACAAAATATCGTATTTCAATATTATAAATCTAATCAATCACACAATTATTTTATCTTTTATATCCAGAACCAGAAGAATTTCTTTTTTTGATTATTCTTTTCTTTTGAGTTTTTTTCTTTTCCTTTCGTTTGATAAATGCTTTAACAGTTCCGTCTTTACCTTGTGGACTCTTTGCGATCCATCTAACCTTTCTTCTTTTCATCATCCTGTTTTTTCTGCATTTGCTTGAACATAAATACTTTATATTACCATCAGTTTGCACATAAGTCAATCCTCGAGGGATAAAATATTCTTTTCCGCAGAAACTACATTGTGGCATTTAAGTATACGCTCCTTTTGTTACTTTAGATTTTATTCTTCTCGCTTCAATTTCAGTTTCTCTAAGCATAAGTGTGTCTCCAATTCTTACAGAACCTTTTACATTTCTTCTCATGTCCCGTCCTTTATCTCTACCTGCATGGACTCTGCATTTAACTTGAGTAATCTCACCTCTAAAACCAGTTCTGCCGACAATTTCAACAACTTCAGCAGGAACAGCTTCTCCAAGAACTAATCTATCAGAACCTTTTTTTTGTTGCTGTTGTTCTTTTCCAGAATCTTTTTGTTTTGTTTGAGTCTTAGCCATTATTTATTTTAGAGAATTGATGTCTTTAACAGCTTCTCCAGCTTCAATAACTGCAACACTAGAAGTAGCAACTGTTAAACCGGCAGATATGCCTAGCTTTTTTTTGCTATCAATCTCATGACATTTAATATTCTTCTCTTTACAAAGAACAGGAATATGTTGAACGATTTCTTTTGGTTCTACGTCTTTAGCATAAACAACCAATTTAGCAGTTCCTCGCTCGATAGATTTAGTAACCTCATTAGTACCTTTCTCAATCTTTCCAGATCTTCTTGCAACTTCAATAATATTATATATGTCCGCCATCGTAAAAACCAATAACTAAGTAAGAAATATCCTCACTCTGGTCATAGGATATAAAGTATGTGAAAAGTGAGTTTATAAACTTAACGCCGCTATTTATCTAGGAATCCTAAAACATAAAATTAAATAATTCCTATTCTATATAACTGAATGAAAAATCAAATAGAGGTCATTTCATCTTTAGAATCTTATGTTGATGAAGAACTCCCCCGGCTGCTTCCAAAATTAGAAAATCGATGGCAACCGTCAGATTTTCTTCCCTCGCCGGAAAACGAAAATGAATTTTATGAACAACTTAGAGAATTTAGGCAAGAGACTCAATCATTAAGCGATGAATTATTTATTGTCCTGATTGGCGATACGATTACTGAAGAAGCGCTTCCAACTTATCAGACAATGTTCAATAGGACTCAAGGTGCGCAGGATAAATCTGGTGTTGATGATCATGCGTGGGCAAGATGGTCAAGAAACTGGACAGCAGAAGAGAATCAGCACGGAGATTTATTGAAACAATTTCTTTATTTAACCGGAAGAGTCAATATGAAAGAAGTTGAAAGATCAACATTTAGATTAATAAAAAATGGGATGGATATGGGAGCAAATGATGATTATGAAAGATTGATTTATCCCGCTTTTCAAGAAAGAGCAACAAAAATTTCTCATGATAATACTTCTCTTCTTGCAAAGAGTCAAGGAAGTTCACTTCTTAAACGAATCTGTCGAACAATCGCTGGAGACGAATCACGTCATGAAGAAACATATAAAAAATTTGTTGAAAAAATTTTCGAGATCGATCCATCCCAGGCAATTCTTTCGTACGCTAATTTAATGAGAACTAAAATAAAAATGCCTGCAAGATTCATGGATGATTCACCATTGGTGACAAAGACTTTTGACACTTTTGCTTTTGTCGCACAAAAAATAGGAGTTTATACCACATTTGATTACGCATCAATTATAGAAAATTTAAATCAACGTTGGAACATTCATTATATTTCTGAATTAAAAGATGAGGCCGCAAAAGCTCAAGAATATTTATCTTCACTTCCTTCACGATATAGAAAACTTCACGAAAGAATAATAGAGCAAATCTCTCAAACACAAACTCCGAATTTTAATTGGTTAATTAGTCGCGACCAGATCTTGACTTAGTAGGACTATATCATTCTTCAATTTCATTCGTTATAGGATCTGATGGTTCATCTAAAAAAACTGTTCTTTGCATTATCTCTTCAAGTTCACTGTCTTGTTGTTTGTCTCTCAACACTTTTTCTAATAGAGAAAAATCAAAAGGGACTTTTTCTCTTCTTAATAATAATCCCCCGCCAAGCGCTAATGCACCACCTATCATTAAAGGCGCAACTGTTCGGGGTATTCTAGGATTTTGAATATTAAAGAAAGCATCATTCTCAAGTTTACTAATATAAGCAAGATTATCATTAAATGCTTTTTTATATTTAGGAGAATAATTTTCCCAATATTCATTTTTTGCCTTTAACATATCACTGACTGCAAATCCCCCAATAGCTAAGGGAGCAATTGATGCAACTAATAAAGAATATCCAAGAAAAGTTTTCGCGCCAGCATTTTTTAACTCCTCTCCGATGTGTGAAATCCTGTTATTCCAATAACCAGATTTAAAATATTTCGAAGTCATAAAACTTTTTTATTATCACCGTTTAAATATTTTTCTTTACTGAACAAATCTTCCAATATGCAAATTTGGATTTTGATTTAATTCTCTGCGATACTCTGTTGCATAAAATTCTGAAGTAAAAAAATATTGATGAGGAATTAAATTTGCTTCTAATTTATCATATATGAAAAAAGATCTAGGGCCGATTTCTTTAGTAAGTATTCCTTGCCTTGCTAAATACTCATATATTCTATCTCTATCCTCTTCAGAACGATTCGCAATTCTTTGAACTTCCGACCATAAAACTCTTTGAAGACCGTTTGCGCATTGCACAATTCCTAATAATCTAGAATTCTCGGTTGCAGAAACACTACTTGCCCCCATAATTATTAATAGCAACAGAGTTTATATATTTTAGGGAAGATATTTATATTCCGGCATTTTCTAATTAAAATGTCAAAATTAAAGGTTTTACCGGTTTATCCCAAATTCCCATTAACATTTTGGAGTTTTAGAAAAGCCCTAGAACCTATCGGTAAAGAAGCGGTCATGCCACCAAATGGACTTGCAACAGTTCTGGCTATGCATCCTTCTGATTATTTTGCCTTTCATAGGATTATCGATATGAATGTGGAACCATTAACCGATGCACAGATAAAATCTGCAGATATTATTGAAACATCTTTGATGATAGCTCAAGAAGACTCTAATAATGATGTCGTTGATAGAGCGCATTTTTACGGCAAAAAAGTTTTTTCCGGAGGACCTTCACCAACATCTTATCCAGAAAGAAATCAAGAAGCAGATTATTTAATTCAAGGCGAAGCTGAACTCTCATTTCCAATATTCCTTGAAGACTTTCTAAGCGGAAAAGCCAGAAGAATTTATTCAGAGAAAGATCTGGATGTATTAGCAAGAAATAAATTTGTTAAACTTTCAAAAGGAAGCAAGCCATTATTAGAAAATACTCCCGTTCCTCGATGGGACTTAGTTGATTTATCAAAATATGGTTCAGCAGCAATACAATATTCCAGAGGATGCGTATGGGATTGTGATTTTTGTGATATCACTCAATTATATGGAAGAGAATCAAGAACAAAAACTCCTAGTCAAATGACAAGTGAATTAGACGCTTTGATCCGAGAAGGATACAATGGACCAGTGTTTATTGTTGATGATAATTTTATTGGAAATAAATTGAATGTAAAAGAATTACTTCCTGCCTTGAAACAATGGCAAGACAAGAATGGGTGGCCATTCCAATTTTTTACTGAAGCAAGTATGAATTTAGCTTGGCCTTCAAATAAAGAAATTTTAGAGGGGATGGTTGATTCTGGATTCACTGAAGTATTTACTGGAATTGAATCAATTGACGAGGATGTTCTTACAGGAATGGACAAACGCCAAAACTTCAGGATGTCTCCTTTAGAAGCTGTTCACACGATCCAAAAAGCAGGTCTTACTGTTTCTGCAGGTTTTATTATTGGTAGCGACGGAGAAAAACCGGACGTATTTGAAAAATTATACCAATTCATCCAAGATGCAGGGATTGTAATACCAATGCCAGGATTATTGACTGCTGGAAAAAACACCAGATTATATAACAGATTAGAAAAAGAAGGTCGTCTTCGCTTTGAGACAAACGGAAATAATACTCACCAGTTAGGGTTTAATTTCGAGCCACAACTCGATGAAAAATTTTTAGTTGACGGATATGTTTCACTTTTGCAAAAATTATTTGATGATAAAAATTTTTATGATAGATGCCGTACTTTAGAATCAAATTTAGGAAGACATCCAGATACCTCTAAAGCTAATATCCAAGGAATGGTGGCTTTTGGAAGATCCTTGAAAAATCAATTATTTACCGACGGAGGGTGGGAATATTTTAAATATCTTGCAGGATCGTCTTTAAGAAATCCAAAAAACTTCCCGGAGGCGGTCACTAATGCGATAAAGTTACATCATTTCAAATATGTTACGAAATCTATGGCTCAGGCTCATGGATATGTAACAAAAACAGAATCATATTATTATCAATTCGAGCAATATCTCAAAGAATTATCGAATGATTATACTCTATCGGATAAAGTTTCTCAAGTCAGAAAAAAAGCGCGAGGAATTTTAAGGAAAGCTGAAAAAGGTTATAAACAATTACATGAAGATTTCAGATCAGATGCAATTCAAAGATATGAAGTTTTAAAAGAAAGATTGAATCAAGAACTTGAAAAATATCATCTACCCGGACAAGAATCTATTTCTGTATAAATTATTTTCTACCAGTTACTTTTATTTATTATGAACCATAATTTTTCCAACTGCATCCCATTCTTCACTTATTTCGTTATATAATGAAGAAGGAGTTATGCCGAATCTAGCAGAAGCTTTTTCTAGATCACTTATTCCACTTAATGATTGTGCTTTGTAAAGAACATAATCTATCTCTTTAGTTTGTTCTGTGCCGTAATGAGATAACCATTCAGTCCTTTTCTTAAAATTTCTTGGAATTGAATCAAGAATACTTCTAAAAACAGGAAATGTTATTTGCATGTCAATTAACATATAAGTTATCCAAGTTCCGACATCAGTTTCCGATGGATAATTTTCACTCATATGATCATGAACATGACATTCTTCTATTTCCCCTTCTCTGAATAGTAAAGAACCCCTACAATACCCTCCATGACTTACCTGGACTAATGTATCAAAATCCCCTCTCTCAAAATTCTGAGATGCAAAATCGGAATTAGTATTAACACAACACAAGTCCGCAGAATTTTCCCTCAATAAAACTTTTCTTTCATTTGGCGCAATAATAGTATATCCCCGATTCCTCCCAAACCAATTTTTAGTAACTTTCGGTTCAAAAGAAGTTACAACATCTAAAGGATGATGAAACAAACCACTTTCTTCTAACAGATTAATTATATTTGATTGATCTTCTTGAATTTCTGACATATAAATTTACAGGATTTATCCTTTTAAATATTATTATAAAAAATAGTTTATTTTTAAATTATCAATTAGCTCCATAAATAATATCCGCTCTTGCTTCTATATATAATCTCTCATCTTCGATTAGAGATTCTACAATTTCTCTCGAAGGGAATTGTTGAAGAGGCGTTCTTTTAATCCAGACATCTCCAATTAAAGGAATTCTCCAAACTTTTTGTAAAAATCTTCTATTTTCATCTCTTACTTTTTCAACATTTTCAATGATTCCAAGTCTAATTTGTCCCTCTAAATGACTAATCAATTCATAATTTTCTCGAGAAGGAAACATTTTTTTAATAATTTCATTTCTTCCTTCAGTAGTTTTCACGACGTTGATTGGTTCATTTTCAGAATCACGTGCGATTTCCTTAGCATATTGGGCGATTCCGCAAAAGAATTGTTCAAAAACTTCAGCATAAGGAACTCGATTTTCTTTTAATTCACCAATGTATCTTTTCGGATCGTTATGTTTTAGTGAATTTGAATCTGGTTTTAAAAATTGTTCATATTTTGGATCTTTACGATAATCTCTTGAACTTCTTTCTTGCATAAAAAATTCTCTTAAAACTTCTTCATCCTCTGTCATTAAATCTTCAATAGAATAATTCGTCCCAAGAACTTCGCTCACTTCACCAATCTCGTCAACCAGACTTTCTAACATAACTATTAAATAGAAAATTAGTATAAATATCTTTCTTCCTACTTCCACATAACTAAAACATCATCAGTCCTCTGCCTAGGTAGTATATCAAGTTCTTGCGCTTTTTTTCCTTTGTATTTTATTCCTGATTTAAACATTATTTCTCCTGTATAAGCAATCATTGCACCATTATCAACTAAAAGCGAATTTGGAACTGTGAAAAATTTTGCTCCTCTCTCTTTGCACATTATTTCACACATTTCGCGAAGTCGCGTGTTACATCCAACCCCGCCCCCAATCAATAATTCTTTTTTCCCCGTATGTGCAAGCGCTCTTTCAGAAACTTCAACAAGCATCGCAAAAACTATTTCTTGTAAAGAAAACGCCAAATCGTTCAAAGAATATTTTTCAGAATTTAATTTTTGTTTAAGGTTAGAAAAAATTCCTGATAAAGAAATATCCATTCCCTTAACGACGTAAGGCAACTCAATATAATTTTTTCCTTCAAGCGCAAACTTTTCTATTTTAGGCCCTCCGGGAAATCCAATACCTGCTTCTCTCGCAAAAGAATCAATAAAATTTCCAATTCCCATATCTAGAGTCTCTCCAAAAATTCTATATTTTCCCGACGAGTATGCAATGATTTGTGTATTCGCACCAGAAGCATAAAGTAAAACGGGATCTTTCGCTCCAGTAAGTTTGCCGATTTCGAGATGTGCAACACAGTGATTGACAGGAACGAGAGGTTTGTTTAATTTCTTTGAAAGTTCTTTAGCAAACTCTTTTCCTTCTCGTAAACATGGCGCTAGTCCAGGACCTTGTGAAAAAGCAATAGCATCAATTTTATCTTCTTTTCCAAGTAAGCCAGCTTCATCAAGTGCTTCGTAATAAATTTTGTGTTTATTTCCCGCATGAAATTTTGCGACATCAATTGGGATCATCCCTCCAGACTCCGTCGTAAAAACTCTTTTCTTATTAGAAATTATTTTTCTGTCTTTGACAATCCCAATACCAAAAGTATGTGCTGTTGATTCAATTCCTAAAATGGTTGACATGAAAATTAAATGCAGAATGAAGTTATAAAATTATCTTCCTCCCCCGCCCCCGCCGCCTCCACCTCCGCCTCCACCTCCGCCACCAGCTCCAAACCCTCCGCTACCTCCAAACCCCCCACTTGCTCCTGAACTTGAAGAAAAATTGCCGATGGAGGAATATGTTCCAACTCCAAGATTATATTGTTCGTCCGTAATCAATCCTTCGTTTTTTAATCTCTTAAGTATCCTCTTGCTCACCCCGAGTGCTGTCGCATAAATGAGATAATCATTCCATATTATAACTCCTTTTGCTTCAGATGCTCTCATCGAATATGAATTTTTCAAAAATCTTCTAAATGATTTCCATGAATAATATTCTGGTAAAATTTTATCTTTTAATTTATTTTCTGAAAGTATATATTTATTATATCTAATATAAAAATTCAAAATAAAGATTATTATAATTATAGCTATAATTGGAAATAGTGAACCAAAGATGTTATTAATTAATCCAATAATCGTGATCGAAATTATGAAACTAAAGATAATGAGTACAAATCCAAAATAATTCATTCTATAATTATCTTTTATTAAATGCTTAATGGATCTTCTAACTCCGCGTCCAGCCGAGCTAACTTTACTCTTTTGATATTGAGATAATTTTGGTTTTAGTTTATAAAATTGATCTTCTGACTTTTGAGATTTCATTAGAAGTTTCAAGATGTTCAATATTTTTTTCTCAATTTCATCTAAACCTTTAACCTCTTGTACTATTTTATAATATGATACTTTCTTATCTCCATACCATCTTCTTTCTCTCTCAGTTTTTAGATCAATAATTCCCCTTCTATAAAAATCAAGTAAAGTGGAAGATATCGCATTTTGATAATTCCCTTCAAATATTGCAGCGACCTCCCAAGGTTTCCTTTTGTTGGGAAAACGACTTAGCTCACGAGGAATTCCATATCTTGACACTTCAATAAAATGATTAATTGTTAATAAAATCACCAATAAGATAATTATGATAAAAATAAATATTGCATAATCAAAATTTTTCTTCTGAAAATCTAATTTATTGACGCGATAAATCTCATAATTAGAAGTATCACCCTCGTAGGGAACATAAATAATAACTTTATCAAAATAATAATAAGTATCTTCATACAGACCCCCATTAACAAAGAAATTTTTTTTAATCTTTAGTGTTGGATGTTGATCCCCAAAATAAGGTACAAACTTGTAATAATATTTCCCTTGGAATTCAAATAATCCTGGATACTCTTGAAAATAATTAACATCAATAGAATACACTTCATTTTTCTCAAATCCATAATAATCTCCGTATGTGCATCCATATTCATTGTTTTCAGTGTACGGTTCGCAGGAATTAGTATAGTTATTAGTCTCAAAATTTAAACAATTTCCCACAAGATTTTTCGCATAAGGACGACCTGCGGAGCAATTAATACTCCTAATCATTGAAGATTCAGTCCCCTGAATAGTATAAGAATCAAGAATACTTCCAAGATATCTATAAAGAGTGTGATAGGGTTTATCGGGTTTATAGAGTAACGATTCATGGACTTCATTTCCGTTAATTGTTAATTTAGACGAATAAAAATTAAATTCATTATTGGGAAAATAATCCATCAAAACAAAAAATATAAAATAAAAAATCAGTAGAAATAAAATAGTATAGACTGACGTCTTAATTGAACTCTTTTTCATTGATATAAGAACAAGTCATCACTTTTAAAAGTAACTCTCACCAATAATAAATAAAAAACAAGTACAAAAATAAAACAGAATCAAATAATAAAAAAAGGATAAAATAAAAAATTAGAGGTTACTTACTTCTTTTTCTTTTTAGCAGCTTTCTTCTTTTTGCCGCCTCTAGCCATTTTAGCTTCACATACGTTTCCTTTTCCGTCAACATAGTAAAGGTATCCAGGCTTTCTCTTGATTGCATTCTTAACAAGAATTGTTCCCATTTTTCGTCCTCCTTTTTAAATTCATAATTATACTAATTCAAACTTCTTTTTAAATCTTTTCTTCGTCGATGAGTTTTACAAAACTGCCCAATTTTTTGCTTATTGGGACCTCTATTACTCTAGAAAACGATTTTACCGTCGATTTTGGAACTATTTTTAATTCCCAAATCCCGCATTTTTTCCAATCAAGAACATTATTTTCTTCATCAAGCCATAAAATGTAAAATGGAAAAAAACAAAACAGCGAATGAAAAATAACTCTTTTAGGTTTGTTGAATTCAAACAGCAGAATTTCTGCTTTTTCTCTTCGAGAAAACATCAAACCCCTAAATTTTCCAAAAATAGATAATTTTTTAACCGGAATTTCAAATTCTTTTTTATTCAAGTATATCATCATCTCTCAATTCTTAGAGTTTTATCATTATCTCCCAATCCAGAAAAAATTTGAATTTTTGATGCAGGAACTCCGAGATAGTGTGAGAACATTTCTTTAAGCTCGGTTATTATCTGTGTTTGTTCTTTAGATGTGACTTTTACAAGATATCTATCATTTCCAAAATTTTCAATCTTGCTTTCCTGACATCCCGGTTTTATCCTAAGTGTTGCAGTATTTCTTAAAAGTGCCATATATATCTATAAATTTATGATTTAAAAATATGATTATATTCATTTGTTTAAAGTAGATGTCTAACATCAACAATTTTTTTAAACTTATACTATGTTAAGTGAGCATGATAATACATGTAGCATCGATTAATCCGGTAAAAGTCGAGGCTGTTAAAGAAGTTTTAAGAGAATACACCATGTTTTCAATATATGAAGTTATTGGTGTTGAAACAGATTCTGGAGTTTCTCCACAACCAAAATCATTAGAAGAAACTATCCAAGGAGCGATAAATAGGGCTGGAGCCGTCTTTAATACTTGTGATTATAGTTTTGGGATAGAGAGCGGGCTTATGGCCGTTTCACAATCAAAAACAGGAAAAATGGATTTTTGTGCATGTGCGATTTATGATGGAAAAGAATTTCACCTAGGTTTATCATGTGCTTTTGAATTTCCTATTAAAGTGACAAGTTTGATTCATAAAGAAGGTATTGATGCTAATGAAGCGTTTTACAGATGTGGTTTAACTAGCGACAGAAAAATCGGATCCTCTCAAGGTGCAATCGGGCTTTTAACAAAAGGCAGAATTTCAAGAAAAGAGTATACTAGCCAATCCATAAGAATGGCTTTAATTCATTTAGAAAACAAAGATTTATACTGACCTCATTTCCAACTTTTTGATAAGTTTGTTTGACTATCTTTATGAGATTGATATGTCTTATAAAATAAATTTATATTTTTCTCGCAGACAAAATCATGATGTCTGAATCCTCCGCCAAATGTTTTTGGTATATGCATAAGTTCGTGAATTATAGTTTTGTCCTGTTCTTCTTCATTTAATTTATCAAACCTCGGACATAAAAATTCAAGCGCGTAATGTGCTTTAACGCCGACGGCAAGTTGCATAAGTTTTCCGAGTGCATGACATCTTGCATAAACATCTCGAGTGGAACTTCCATAACTTCTAAAACACTTTACCCTATCAACTTTTACATGAGGAAATAAAACTCTAGAAAAATCTTCCATCTTTTTTTGTATGTCTGGTGATTCAATATATTTCATTTTTTATATTCCCAAAAATTTAATTTTCATTTTGCTGGAATTGGCTTAACTTTTTTCACATTTTTTAAAACAAAACCATAATTTCCGTATTGCGAAGAAGCCAAGTGCAAGACCTTATCTTTACGATGTTCATTCTTATTATTAATTTTTTTACTGAAGTAATCTCAGCCTTCCCCACAATACATCCTAAAGGCAAATCTTCTTTTTTGTACCCGAATTTTCTTAACGCTTTTATATCGGGAATTTTTGAAGCATGAATATAAAATTCTCCTCGATAATTTGTATTCCATTTCCTAAGTTCTATTTTCTTTTTTCCACAAATTATTAGTTCTGCGTACGGTTGTTTTAAAGATAGTGCTTTCATTTTATTCCAAAATCTCAACTCTTTTGATTCTCGACGTCATTCCGCTTTTTATTTTTACTTCTTTAGCTTTAAAAAATTTCTTTAGAACTTTGCATAATTCTTCATTCGCTTTTCCATCTATTGGTTTAGTAGAAATCCAAACTTCATAATCGTTCTCAGTGTCGCCGATTTTAACAATTTTCTCTTGAGATGACGATGGATGTAATTTTATATTGATTATCATTTTATATATTATTGCTTTGGGCTTAATTATTATTCATGAATTGTTTTTATATTTAGGATTTCTGTTATCCCCATTAAAAAAGAGCGAAGAAATGTGACGTATGTCCATTTCGTAGCTACATATTCTCTGCATTGTAATTCAAGTCAAATCGGCTACAGAATTTAAAATGATCATACATCCGCACTTATCCAAAATCTCTTTTTCTTCTTTACTTGACCCTACCCCAATAAAATTAACCCCAAACTTTTTTGCAATTATCATATCGTTTTCTTTTCCAACCATAACCATCATTTCAGGATTTGTATTAAAATAACTAGCAACTTCTTCAAAATTTATCATTACTGACTCAGAAGAAGGGATATACTCAAAATAATCATGAAGTTCATTCTTTGTCAAAAAATCTTCAATAGATTTTTGACCTTTATCAGATATTAAAAGCATTCTATATCTTTTATTAAACAACAAAGGAATTATATCATTAAAATCAGTGCTATAAACAACGTTTCCATCAACATTAAAGATTATAACTTTCGACCTCATTTTTTAAAATGTGATTTACTCACAAAATATTACTTGGAAATAACCTTTATAATTTTATCTAGTCAAAAGAATTATCTCTCCCAAGGTTTCTTATATTTCCTTCCCGGTTTATTATAGATTTCTCTTTCTGTTTTTCCTGCAATATATTTTCCTGTTTTTCTATTGTATAATCCATGTTGTGTTAATTTGAGACCTTTTGTTCTTGCAATTATTCTTAACTAAAAAGAAATCTCCATCTTTCAAGATGTGGGGAGTTTCTTCCCCCAAATTATTTATTTCTCGATTGATTATAAAAATGGGCTAGTTTCTAGCCAATTGAAAGTCTAACCTAGTTGAAACTTTCTAAAACTAAATAAACTTTTGCATTCGCTTAGCGAATGCTATAAAGAAAAAATGCAAACGCAAATAAATCAATATCAAAAAACAACTCACGGCGTCGGA
>PFCY01000093.1:0-17679 GCA_002763085.1 Candidatus Pacearchaeota archaeon CG10_big_fil_rev_8_21_14_0_10_32_14
CTCACCCCCTTTCGTTGATAACTAGTGAGAGGATTATATAAATGTGACGTTTATTTTACAATATCTCACAACATAAAAGCTTAAATATTATTTCTAAATGATTGAAAAATGGAAGGTCATAATAAGGGTGCGGTTTCAGGAGTTATTTTAAATCCAAAAAATGAAATCTTATTACAATTTAAGGATTCTGGATATCCGTGGTTTCAGGAAAAATGGTGCTGTTTTGGAGGCGCAATTGAATCTGGAGAAGAACCTATAGATGCCTTCTTAAGAGAAATGCAGGAAGAACTTGGAGGTAAATTAAAGGAAATTAATTATTTTAAAAAATATGTTGGTATTTCTGATACTCATCGCGACGGCAAGCAATTTCGATTGTATGATGTTCATGTATTTGGAGCAAAATATACTGGTGATATAAGTGACATCCGACTCGGCGAGGGTGGAGGGTTTGTTTTTTTAAGTAGAAAATCATTAGATACGCATCCAATTATTGAGCATGATAAAAAGTTTATTAAAGATTACCTTGATCATTATCTTATATAAAAATATCTCTAATCCAAATAAAATGGTAATAATAAATCCTTCTGAATTAAGATCATTAAGAGAGAAATTTAAAGATAAGAAAATCGTTTATGTTGGAGGAGTATTTGATATGACTCATGCTGGACATATAATATTTTTTGAAGAATGTAAACAGCTTGGAGATATTTTGGTTGTATTGATTGCCAGAGATTCATTCATAAAAGATTACAAAGGAGAAAACAGACCTATTCTTAATGAGCATATAAGAATGAAGACCGTAGATTCATTCAAACCTGTTGATTATACCCTCTTAGATCCAACAATGAAGTTTACTAAAGAAGAAGGTCATCTAAAAGGATTAAAATTTATTTTAGAAGAATTAAAACCAGATATTTATGTTGTAAATGATGATATATCTGATTTTGAAGAAAGAAAAAATCTTGTTGAACAATTCTCAACTAAAATTCATATCTCAATAAGGGATGCTCCTCCAGAATTTGAAAAGATTTCAACATCAAAAATAATAGATATGATAAAAAAGTTAGGGTAAACTTGTCATAAGATAGAACAATCAGCAAAACTTATCTTTATACCATTCATAAGTTTTTCTCAAACCCTCTTCTATTTCTACTTTTGGAACATATCCTAATTCTTTTAACTTTGTAATATCGGGACATCTTCTCATAACGCATCCGTTTGGAATAGGTAAAACATTAAATTCTGGAGAAACACCTTCGATATCCAATAATTTTTTTGCTAAATCAATAATTTTAATCTCTCCATCATCACGACCTACATGAATCGTTTTTCCATTTGTTAGTTCGCTTTCCATAACCATCTGTGTTGCAGCGACCCCATCATCAATATAACAGAATGTTCTTGTCTCCTGACCGCCATATATCTTGAAAGGGTCATCTCTTTTAACAACTCGTTCTATGAATTGTGGTATCACATGTTCAAACCCCATTCTTGGTCCGTAAATATTATGATATCTTATTATTGAAAAATTATTTAATTTTTTTGCATGTGCATATGAATGAAATGCAATTTCTCCGAGGATTTTACTTCCTCCATAACTCCATCTAACATTTGTAGGATCGTCGACAATTAAAGGAATTTCTTCAGGTGTTGGAATAGGGAATTTATCACCAAGAAAATTTAATGCTCCGGCATATGTTTCAGAGCTGGAAGTAAAAAGAATTTTTCCTTTTTTTTGATTAGAAAACCAATCAAGAATATTAATGGTTCCTAAAACTCCTACTTTTAGTACTTGATCAGGGATATTATAAAAATTTTCTGTCCCATTTATTGCTGCTAAATGATATACAAAATCAAATTGGGGTTTTATTGCATCGAATGTTTCAGCTTTAGTGATATCTCCATTGATAAGATTAACATTTCCTCTTTCTATTAATACCCTAAATTCTAAATCTTCTTTTCCCCGTGCAAAATTATCAAGGATTGTAACTTCATGATTTTGATTCGCTAAATGTTTAGCTAAATGAAATCCAATAAATCCTGCACCCCCCGTAATCAAAGTTTTCTTTCTCATTTGATTTACGTCGCAATTTTATTTATAAATTTAATGACATAATATAAACTATTCAAAATATATAAGAATTTTAGATAAATTATTTAAACCGATTTAATTGTATAAAAATCATGTCAGAAGCAGATTATACTAGTAAAGTCGTCGACGCTTGTCAAATATGTGGAAACGGTGATCTAAAATCAATCCTATCCGTGGGTTTTTTACCGCCAGTGAATGCTTTGAGGAATATAGGAGAAAGATTATCTGAAGAACCCAGTTACCCTGCAGAATTGTTTTTCTGCGATGAATGCAAACTGATGCAGTTAGGACTTGTTGTAAACCCGAAAATTTTATTTCCAGTACAATATCCTTATACAAGTAGCACAACAAAAGTTCTAAGGGAAAATTTTAAAGAACTATATTCAGAATCATCAAGATTAATAGATATTGCAAGAGATGATTTAGTTGTAGATATAGGTTCTAATGACGGAAATCTTTTAAGTAATTTTAAGGATTATCACCAAGTTTTAGGAATAACTCCTGAAGAAATTGGAAAATTGGCCGTTGCAAGAGGAATTCCAACTGTTTTTGATTATTTTCATAAAGGAACAGTAGAGTATGTTAAATCTAATCATGGTAAGGCTAAAATAGTAACTGCAACAAATGTATTCGCTCACATTGACGACGTAAATCATGTAACAGATTTAATAACTGACTTACTTGACGATAAAGGAGTTTTTATTTCAGAGTCACATTATCTTTACAAATTAGTACAGACACTTCAATATGACACGATATATCATGAACATCTTAGGTATTATTCATTAGAAAGTTTAATAAATTTATTTGAGAGACATGATCTTGAAGTTTTTCATGCTAAAGACATTCCTTCTCACGGCGGTTCAATTAGAGTCTATGCAGCGCGTAAAGGCGATTATCAAGTGAATGATTCAGTTAAATTGGTGCTTGAAAGAGAGAAAGCTTTTCTAACTCCAGAAAAATTTGAAGATTTTCGCAAAGATGTTGTTTTATCAAAAATAAACCTGTATAATCTGATCAAAGGAGTAAAAACTCATGGAATGCGAATCTATGGAATCGGAGCTCCATCACGAGCAAGCACTTTAATCAATTACGTCGGACTTGACGAAGGAATAATTGATTCTGTTATGGAAGTTCCAGGCTCTCACAAAATAGGAAAATATGTTCCTGGCACTAAAATTCCAATCTATGAAGAAGCTAAACTTTATCAAGACCAACCAGAATACGCAATTTTATTTTCATGGCATATCGCTGATGAATTAGCCCCAAAATTAAGAGAGAAAGGTTACAAAGGAAATTTCATTGTCCCACTTCCAGAGCCAAGAATAATTTAAAGTTTATTAAGATAGTCGAGGCATAGATACACCGTAAGGAATTCATTCATTATCCCTAAATCTCTGTTCTTTAATTTCAATCTAAATTCATTAATAGGAATTTTTATTATCTTTATAAATTCTTGATTATCAATATAATCATATTTAACTTTTTTACAATTAGTTGCAACAAAACAATAAATTTTTTCTGTTCCATAACTCCAAGTATAAAATGACGAAACATAAATTAAATTCCCTGTATATCCAGTCTCTTCAAGCAATTCTCGTTTAGCACAATCAAGAGGATCTTCATTATTTTCAATTAATCCGCCAGGAACACTTATAATCTTCTTTTCTGGTCCAGGTCTGTATTGTTCAATTAAAATAACATTATTTTGATCATCTATCGCAAAAATATTGACCCCATCATTACTTTTTACAATATCATAATCAGAAATATTCCCATTAGGTAATTTAAATTGTTTCCTCAACATTTTTCTATACCCAGAATATTTTATATCTTCGCTAACTTTTTCCCATTCTATTGAATCCATTGTCATAATCTTGATATTTGTTCCTCCTTTATTCCATAGACGCATAATTCATTATAACATTTTATAAGTTGATAATTTCTTAGTGATGGTGTTTTATCTATTTTATATAAAATATTTTTATTTATTATTAAATATTTAATCTCACCATAAGACTG
Organism: Candidatus Pacearchaeota archaeon CG10_big_fil_rev_8_21_14_0_10_32_14; assembly: GCA_002763085.1. Lineage (GTDB taxonomy): Archaea > Nanobdellota > Nanobdellia > Pacearchaeales > GW2011-AR1 > PFCY01. Next base: position 4,115 of record PFCY01000093.1, read on the forward strand.
ATTATCTGGCCTATCAAAATCAAATCTTATGACCATTTTTTCTCTAAGAGGTATTTTAGATTTTGTTTCAACACTATAACTTTTCATAGTACTTCTATTATCATTGTAAGCTTCATAATCTTGTAACCATATGAATCTAGGGTTATTTTCCCAACTATAGACTGCAATATTATACGCTTGATCCGTATAGGTTAAATACAGATTAGATGGATAGTTTTTCTCTATTTCCTCAAGATCATTCTGCGAATCTCGATCAATTTTGTAAGAAAAAGTATTGCTTACAAAGATTAAAATTATAAAAATTGATAAAATACAATGCCATTTTATTTCTCTATCTGTAAGTACTTCTTTAAGCGACATTAATATTATAGGTGTTAATATTAAGAAATATTTTATATTAAAGATTCTGATTAAAAAGAAACTTGAGACTAAAATAATTAATAATAACTCATTCTTATATTTTTTTATGTCAATTTTATATATAAATATTAATAATGGACTTATAATGATTATCAACGGTAAAAGTAATTGAGGTTTATCAAGAAGAACGCCAAAATTTCTAGACTCTCTTACTCCCATACTGACTAAAACATTTGCTCCGAAATATCTTATGAATGAATAAAATGGGTTGCCAAATAATTTATAATCAATGATTAATCTGGGAAATATTCCGATTGTCATCATTATAAAAAACATTAAAAAATCATTGAATGTATTTCTCCAAAAATATATTAATAAATAAAATACAATTAAGATTATCATTGGATCATAAAATGCTATGCTCAGCCCGGCAAATAGTCCGGAATAATACAAATGATACTTTATTGATTTTTTTTCAAAAAATAGATAGGATAATGTAAAAAATAGGGTAGCGGGCAAAACAGGTGTGGTTTGTATTCCAACTATCCACACAATTGGTGAAAAAATAAATAAAAGTAGCAATTTTTTATCTTTTTTAAATAAATAGAGTGAAATAGAAATTAAAAATATCCAAAATACATTGCATAATCTTAACATAATATCTGATGCCCACATTTTTAATGCTAACGAGATTAATATAGGATAAAGAACTGAATGGGCTGAAAATAAATCAACATTATTTATTCCTGCAAAATATTTTGCCACCGTAATATACTCATTTGAATCATGATAACTTATTTTTATTGAGAAAAGGGCATATAAAAATAAAATTATTGCAAAAATAATAAAAATATATTTTATGTTTTTTTCCATGGTCATTTACTACGAACTCGATTTATAAAACTTAGGGATTTTTCGGCTTCATCCCATATTACAAAAATTAATTTATTTATAATAGAGATTTTATTTGGTATTAGGGCGAGAGTTTACATTTTGTCAAATTATCTAATCAATTCAAAATGTTGGCTCGAGTTGGGACTCGATTTGGGCGAGCAACTTCGTGTTAAGGGGTAAGGTCTTGGTTGGTGGTCGAAGTTGTGTGTTTGGCAAGTAAATTACAAACAAAATCTCACAAAAAAATTTAATTTGGGATGAAGCCGGATTTTTCATAAAGGTTTTAAACACCATTTTATTCCTTCGGTGAATGAAAAATAAAATAATAAAATCTGAGGATCCTGCACTAGAAACTGCTAATAATTCAGATATTGATCAATCTTTAAAATTAGTAGCAAGATCATCAATTATCATTTTCGCAGGGATTATTATCTCTAAAATATTGACATATATTTATCGGATAATAATAGCCAGACAATTTGGACCGGAGATATATGGTGTTTTTAGTTTGATTTTAATGATGATTGGTTTCTTAACACCATTTATCAATCTAGGGTTAAATGAGGGGCTGTTGAGATTTATACCACAATGGAGAGGGAAGAATGAAACTAAAAAGATTGAATATGCGACATCTTTTTCCACAAAATTTATTCTATTGAACAGCATAATAATTTCTGGAATTCTTTTTTTACTTGCTGATTTTATTTCAATAACTTTATTCAAAGAACCTCAACTTACTCCTTTTACACAGATTGTTGCCGTTTTCTTGATATTTATGGTTTTTTCAAGATTTCTTTTGATAATTATACGAAGTTATGAATATGTTGTAATTCATACACTCTTAGAAAAAATAATAATGACGTCAATACATGTTCTTTTTCTAATTTTATTAATTTCTATTGGACTAAACTCAGATTCAATTATCTATTCTTATGTTGCAGGATTTATTATTGTAACTATCATTTCGTATATTTATATAAACAAGATAATCAAACTAAAATTTCATTCAAATATAGATGACTCTGAAAAAAAGACAATCAGAAAAGAGCTTTTATTCTATTCTATTCCGATCATGTTTTCTGGTATAATAACTGTAATGTTCACGTGGGTTGACACATTTTTTATAGGATACTTCCTCGGCACAAAAGATGTTGGAATCTACAATGCAGCTGTTCCAATTGCGACATTGATGTTGATAACTCAAGAGATTTTTCTTCATCTTCTTTATCCAATATTTAATAGGGAATTTTCTAAAGATAATATAAAAAATATAGACAATTTAAGCAAACAAGTCACCAAATGGATTTTCATGATCAATCTTCCTATATTATTGTTTGTATTGATTTACCCCCATTATATCATAAACCTCCTTTTTGGTCCAGAATATGTTCAAGCGAGTAATTCATTAAGAATTCTGTCTATAGGTGTTTTTTTATCAAGTATATTTTACGTATCTCAAAGATTAATATTAGTAAAAGGCAAATCTAAGATTTTATTTTGGGATTTATTTTATACATCAATTCTAAACATTATTTTGAATATTATTTTAACTCCAAAGTTAGGCATAAATGGTGCTGCGTTTGCTACAACATTTTCATGGATAATTCTTAGTTTGCTCTGGATTTATCAAACAAAAAAGTATCTTAATATTGTTCCTTTGAGAAGAAAAATGTTGAATATCAGTCTCGTATCGATTATTCCATTTTTATTCCTGATTTATATTGGAAGGATTATAAAAATAAACAATTTATCTATTGTTCTGATTTTTATAACCTACATTTTATTGTATTATCTTCTGCTTTTGATGACAAAGTGTTTAGATAAGAATGATATTACAATATTAAAAGCGTTCACTATGAAGATATTTAAGACAAGATCTTAGAGCGATTAAATAAACAATTACCTTTATAATTACTAAATTTCTTGAATTTTATGGAAAAAATAAAGATCCTTTATATATCACCCGCATATTATCCAAATATCATCGGTGGCTCAGAAAGATCTGTGAAAATGCTCGCTGAAGGAATAGCAGAAGATGACCGATTTGAGTGTTTTGTATTATCTTTTGACGGTAAATCGAAAGAACCGCAACATGAAGAATATAACAAAGTTAAAGTCATCAGAGTAAAAAAATTGAATATAACCCCCAATACATTGGCTCAGAATATATCTTTAATATATTATCAAAATGTTGTTAAGGAAATCAACCCAAATTTAATTCACGTTTATAATACTTACCATATTCCATCAAGCACTTATTTTAAAAATATTTGTCCAGTTGTCGCAACCCTGAACAATTATTTTGCCGTCTGTCCAATTTCATATACTGTAGATAATATTATGGAAAGGAAAAAAATGAATTTTTATGATATGTATACAAGTACGTTTAAAACATATAAAGCAAGATATTTTCCAAAATTGTTTATTGCACTAGCATATTCAATATATTGGATGTTCGTAAAAACTTTGAGTAAGCGTGCCGATTTATTTATTCCAATATCAAAAACAACAGGAAATATTCATGTAATTCAAGGTTTTGATACAAATAAAGTAATTCCGGTTTATAATATCACAAATAAAGATTCTATAAAATCAAAAGGAAAAAATATCAAAAGAAAATCGTATGAAATTCTCTATGTTGGAGGACTTTTAGAATCTAAAGGTATTAAAGAATTATTAAAGGCATTTAAACAGATTAAACACAAAAACGTTAAACTTCATGTTATAGGCGGAGGGATTTTAATTGATGAACTTAAAGATTACGTAAATAAAAATCATTTAAATGTAGTGATTCATGGTAAATTACCTCACGAACAAATAGATAAGTATTATTCAAATTGCGCCTTTATTGTCCATCCATCGCTTTGGCCCGACCCAATGCCAAGAGTCATTCTAGAAATTCTCCAGCACGACATCCCAGTAATTGCCGCAGATAATCCGGTTGCAATGGAAGTTTTTGGTTCAGGCGCCGTATTCTACAAAAGAGGAAATATAGATGATTTATCAAACAAAATAGATTTGATGCTCGACAAAAAATTAAAGACAGATCTGAGCATTGGAAGGAAAACTCTTTTTTCAGTTGATCCAATAGAAAAAATTCGATCACTTTACCTTGATGTTATAAACAAGTATAAATATAGATATTAAATATATAAATCTTTAAAAGGAATTTCTATTTTCTAAAAAGATTAATATGGATAAAAGAGATATTAGGATAGCTATTGTTGGAGCTGGGATTTTTGGAGGAACAATATCATGGTTATTGGCAAAAGAAGGTTATACTGTAGATTTATTTGATGAAAAAAATGAAATAATGAAATGTGCTTCACAAATTAATCAGTATAGACTTCATAGGGGTTATCATTATCCGCGAAGTGAAGATACCATCATGGAATGTCTTCGTGGAGAGTGGGAATTTCGGTCAGTTTATGGAGATTCTGTGATTGATGATCCACACGAACATTATTATTGTATTGCAAAAGAAAATAGTTTTCTCTCAGCAGATGAAATTATGAAAGTTTATGATAGATTTAATCTTGAATACGAAGTTGCAGATTGTGGTGTTGCGAGTCCAGAAAACATTGAGGCCACCTTAAAGGTAAGAGAATCAATTTTTGATTACGAAAAGTTAAAGCAGATTATCTTAAAAAGAATAAATGAATACAAAGTCAATTTATATCTTGAAAGACATGTAGAATATGATGATTTGAAAAATTATGATCTGGTTGTAATAGCGACATACGCCTTGACTAATAATCTATTAAAGAATTTCCCCTCAGCGCAAAACGATTATCAATTTGAATTAGTTGAAAAAATAGTTCTAGATTTGCCAGAAAAGTACCAAAATAAAAGTATTGTTGTTCAAGATGGGCCATTTACTTGCATAGATCCTTTAGGTTCATCAAAATATGTTATAATGGGAAATGTTACCCACGCAATTCACCTAAGAAATATTGGAAAAATTCCTCAAATTCCCCAAGAATATATAAAATTACTTAATAATGGAATAATTTCAAATCCCCCCATAACAAAAATAAATGATTTTATGGATTCAGCAGAAAAATATTTTCCAGGTATAAAAAAATCTGCAATTCACATTGGTTCAATGTATACTATCCGAACTGTATTGCCTTTTAGAGAACACGATGATGCTAGACCAACCATTGTCAGACAAATAGATGATCGGACAGTATCGGTTTTTTCTGGAAAAATTCCAACTTGCATAACTGCAGCAAAAGATGTTGTGAGAATTGCAAATAATATTCACAATAAGAAAAAGTTAAACATAGGAATAATTGGAGTTGGTAAATGGGGAAAGAATTTACTCACAAATTTCCACAAGATATCGAATATAAAATATTGTGCAAATAAAAATAATACTGATTTTATAAATGAGAACTATCCGCATATACAAACGACCCTTGATTATAACAATATCTTGAACGATGAATCAATTCAAGCAGTTGTAATCTCAACGCCAATTAATGAATTATCGAAAGTTTTCGAGGACTCTCTAGATCACAATAAACACATATTTATTGAAAAACCCGTGGCCCACTCAAAAGAGGTTCTTAGAGATATATTGAATAAAAAAGAACACCTAATAAAAGATAAAGTTGTATTTGTTGGATATATTTATCTACACAATCCGATTTATAAAAAAATAAAATCTATAAGTTCACAAGATCCAATAAAAGAGATAAACACTCATTGGACGAAAGTTGGAACATTTGATAACGATATTTTCCTAAACTTAGTTTCACACGATTTAGCAATAATTCTTGACCTATTTTCAACGGATCCAATAAATTTAAATTTAATAAAAAATGAAGATGTTGTTTCGCAGTCCGATATAATAAATTTAGAGATGCAGTTCGATAATAAAAGAAAAGCGTCAATTTCGATTGATAGAGTTCATCCATCTAAATCAAAAGAAATAAAATTTGTGACTAACAGTGGGAGAATATTTTATTGGATTGACCATCAATTGTTTGAATTCGATAAAGTTTCAAAGGAATTTATTAAACTTTACGAAAACAATGAAGATTTAATAAAAATAGAAGCTTTAAGCTTTATAGATGCAGTTTTAAATAAAAAATACGACAATGATCATTTATATTTGAGTTATAAAATATTAGATAATATCGATAAGATAAAACAACTTATTTAGGTAACTTCATTCTAAATAACTTTTTATGTATTCTTCTTTCCAAACATCATCTGAATAATGCACTTTAACATATTCTCTTGCTAATTTGGAGAGGATCTCTCTTTCCTTAATGGGCAAATTAAAATAATCTTTTACTGCCTTATTGGCCCCATCAAAATCTATTTGGACTTGATATAATGATTTTGACTCTTCAAGCTTAAATTCTTTACATACAACAATGGGTAGTCCACAAGCCAAGGCTTCTTCACTAGATAATCCAATACCCCCGCCCCCTCGATTAAGACAAAAGCTAAAATCAGAGGCATTGTAATAATCTACCAAATCATCAGAATTTAAAAAATTTATGATCATATAATTTTTTGATTTTATCCGAGTCATAGATTCATCAATTAATCTACCGACTAAAATAAAATATAATTCAGGATTTGATTCAATTATCTTTTTTAGAATATCAGAACATTTTAAGTAATTAATTCTACCGACGAAGATAACAATTCTTTTATCTGGAGATATTTTTAGTTTTCTTCTGATTACCGATTTATCTTTAATTGTGAACACATCAGTATTTACAGGTGCTGCAAGCCATTTCATTTTATTTTGCCCACTTAAAAAAAATCTAGGCGCTCTAATAGCATCCCGTCTATCTGTAAAAAAAGTCTTTTTAGATAAAAATATGCCTGGCCATAAATACAATAAAGTTAGTAATTCCTTTAAAGATTCATTTTTACTTTCAACTAAATGATACTGATTGAATATATCCGTTAGTACATTGAGACAATAATCTCTCTTATTACCGGTTGAAATACAAGCAAAATATAAAATTGGCCAGGAATTATGAAATCCTAAATTATAAACCCGATCTATATTATTTTTTTTGCAAAACATCCTAAAATTATATACTGTTTTAATAAGATTATATTCCTCGGTCACAATTTTTGTTCTTTTTAGACCTGTCCATTGATATTGATAATTTTGCTTCTCTTTGCCCTCATATTTATTGGTTGTATAAAGAAAGATATTCGTATCTTTTGGAAATATTTTTTCGTAATACTTAAGCCTAACTAGTCTATTAAATGCAAAACCGACCGAAAAAAAGCAGATATTTTTTTTCATGTTATTCTTTATGCGCTATGGCTAATATCTCCGATGGCCTTATCCATCCCAATATTTTTTCTATAGTATATCTCAATATCGGAAACATAAATAAGATAGAAGTGACTATCTGATTGTATCTGGGACCACTATAAACCTTTATTTTTTTATAACCAGCATCGACTAAAATTCCAAAAACTGCTTTTTTAGGCCATGGTCTGACATGAGTATACTCTTGATAAAAATGTCTATAAGAATAATTTGGCACGACGATAATAAGTCTTCCGTCTTTTTTCAAAACTCTCTTAATTTCAATTAATGCTTTCATAGGTTTATCAAAATGCTCAAGAACATGGAAAAGAGTTACCGAATCAAAAGTATTATCTGGATATGGGATCTTTTTGCTGGCATCACCTATCTTAATATTCAGATTATTAGATTGTTTTTCTATCTCCAATCCGTGAATTTCTTTTGAATTGGGATTTAATTCCATGAACTGCCCTCGCCCGCATCCAACATCCAATATTTTGTCTCCAACTACAAATTTCCATCTGTCTTTTAACACAAGATCAAAGTGGGCTTTGGATTTTCTTTTGAGCAAGTCTTTAGGTATAAACTTTCTAAAAAAATTCAATCCTCTATTTGTGCTGTATTTGGTTTTTTCCATAAAAAATAATATTTAGGTCAATTATAAAGGTTTTGATATTTGAGTAGATAGTTATCATACATAAATATTTTTAAATTGATTTAGTGTTTTATCGAGATGAAATCTTGGCAGACAAAGACACGGGAAATTGCTAGATATATCTGGTTAATATTTGATTATTATGTATGGTTAATTTTTAATTTATCAAAATACAGAAATATAAATAAAAAAGAAATAAAACGGGTTTTAATCATTCATCTTGGAGCAATTGGAGAGTTATTAGTAACAACTCCGCTCGTCTCAGCTTTAAAATCCAGCATGGATATTGAGATTGTATACATGGTATCAAAAGGTAAAGAAGAGGTATTCAAAGATAATCCAAACATATCAAAAATTATTATCTATGATAAAGATTATTCAAAATTAAATCCCATTTTATCAGAGTCAAAGTATGATTTAGCAATAATTATATCTCCAGGTAATGAAAAATTTAAAACACTAACTAATCTTTGTAAAAAACAAAAAATAAATTATACTCTTGCAGGATTCGGTGGAGTAAAAAGAGGATTGGGATTATCATTCAATAAGCGATCTTTCCCTTCTATAAGTAAACATACAGTTATAAAAAATCTTGACATCATCAAACCTCTTGATGTTTATAATAAAAATCCACATTTAGAGTTTTATATTAACAAAAATGATGAAAAATCAGCAAAAGAAAAATTACGTAAATTAAATGTCAAAGATTACATTATTGTTCATCCTGGCTTTGGTTTATATAAAAAATACCCTTACCCCTCAAGATTGTGGCCTCACGATAGATATGCCAAATCAATCGATTTACTCACTAATAAATACAAAATAAAAGTCTTGATAACCGGATCTGATGAAGAAAAAGAAATTGCGCAATTGATTCACAATGAAGTAAAAAATAAAAATAATGTGATAATCACAAACGGATTATTTTCATTCGGAGAATTAGCTTATATTGTTAAAAACTCTAAATTATTGATTGCTACTAGTACATCTATAATTCATTTGGCGTCGTGTTTTGATTCACCATTGATTGAATTGGGCGGAAAGGAATTAATAAATGAATGGCATCCCTGGATGGATAAAGAAAATTATAAGATTCTTATCCATGAAGAAGTTTGTACTCAGTGTAATAGACTAAATTGCAGAAAAAAAACTATTGAATGCATGAACGCAATCTCTGTAAACGAATTGTTTAACGAGGCAGTTAATTTAATTAATTCTTATAAATATAAACATGTCGAGGGTATTTAATGATTAAAATTAATAAGCTTCTACCCTATCTCATTCTTTTTATATTAATTTTGTCTACAATATTTCTATTATACAAAGGTATTGGACATTCGGATACAAACGAATATACTCCCCTGATTTTAAGGGAGATTGATTCAACTTATTTGAATAATGATTGGTTCGTAAACATCAACGAATCCATTTATAACGTCAGATATTATTTTTTATTATTGCTTAAACTCTTTTATTATGCTTTGCCAAATCTGCCTCTCATCTATTTCATTTTATATTCAATCAGTGTTTTATTAATTGGTCTTTCAACATATCTAATATCTAATCACCTTTTTAACAACCAAAAAACGGCTATATTAAATTCATCTTTAGTTCTTCTTGGCGCAACATTTTCTTTAGGGGGTAACGTTATTGTCACACAACAATTAGTATCCTCTGGATTATCATTAGGTCTAACTCTTATCGGATTTTATTTTATATTAAAGAAAAGATTGATTCTTTTTTCTGTTTTTACAGGTTTAGCAACTTTACTGCATTTTACATGGGGAATATTATTTTTTGGAGTAATATTTATCTCGTATCTTATTACAAATCCGGATAGAGATAAAATAAACAAATATATCGTCTCCATTTTAGTTTATTTATTATTCATATTATGTCTAATTCCATTGATAATGTCCCAATCAAACACAAGTCTAGGTTTATCGGGAAAACAATTGCTTTCAATTATGGGTTATATGAGAGCGCCACATCATTATCTGCCTTTACACTGGAGTTTTATTGACTATTTAGAATTTTTATTTATTATAGCCCTATTTTTATTTTCCATCAATAAAGTTAAACTATCTCAATCAACTAAGAAATTTTTAATTTCAATCACAATTGTTGTTATTATATTATTCTTTGTAGACATATTATTAACAGAGATAATCCCCTTTGGTTTAATAATTAAATTTCATATATTTAGATTATCTCTTTTGGTTAATTTTATATCTTTCATAATAATTGGTGAATTTATAAGAACTAAGCTTGATACTTGTCTTTTAGACAAGAGTAATAAAATACTAGTTTACATATTATTATTTCTCTCTTTATTTTATAATCATTTAATCCTTATCTCTCTCCCACTATTTTTTATCTTCAAATATACAGAGTCAAAAGAATATAAAGTTGAATCAATAATATATCTTCTATTGATATCATCTATCATTATATCTATTTTTCTATTAATTTTCCAATTCAATAAAATTGAATTCTTATTTCACAGCAAAATTGTTATCAACCTCATTTTAAAATTAATGATTATAATTCCAATAATACTTATCATATATCTCAAGAACTATTATCAAAAAATGATTATGATTATCTTATTATTAATAATTATATCTTTATTTGTTTTAAATAATCCTCCAAAATTAAATTACAGTCCGGATAAATCAACTTCAGATATTTACCATTTTGTTAAGTATAACACCCCAAAAAATTCAATTTTTATCGTCCCCCCTAGAATGGAATCCTTCAGAATTGGGGCTCAAAGAGCGATAGTTGTAGATCTAAAATCTTTTCCATTCAATGAAAAAGATATGGTTGAGTGGGCGCAGAGGATGGAAGACATCACGCATGTAAACAAAAGTGATCCTAAATTTTATTCAAAAGTTGAAGATGGATACAACTCCTTAACTGAAGAAGAGATAGTCGCTCTAGGTCAAAAATATGATGCTGACTATATTATTTTTCAAAAACCAAAATCTCTTGACTTGAAAGTTATTTACGAAAATGAGAAGTATACATCATATTCTATATCCTAATAAAGATTTTCTTCTTCTATATCCAAATGTTTCTTTTAATATTCCTAAAACAACTTTGGAGTAATTATTAATTTTTGAATCACCAGTTTTTCTTATAGTATAAGGTATAGGAATTTCTTTGACTTTATAATTGCCTTTTTTTAATTCTATTAAAATTTCTGCATCTATGAACCACCCATCACTAATCAGAGTCATTTTTTTTAAAACATCATTTCTAACAATTTTATATGAATAATTCACATCCTTATACTTAATATGATAAAGAAATTTAATTAATCTATTATAAACAATTGACATTAGCTTTCTTTTCCAATTTTCCCTTTTTCCCGTTTTATACCCGATTACTGCATCGTATTTATCAAGATAAGGATAAGATTTTCTTAGTTCTTCAATAGGATAAGGAAAATCCGCATCCATGTACCATACATAATCTAGTTTACAATTTTTATATCCCTCAATCAATCCATTTCCAAAACCTAATCTTTTGGGTTGATAGATATATTTAACTTTTTTATGTTTTCTGACTAGATTTTCAGAAATCTCTCTGCTCCTATCAGTACTATTACTATCCACAATTATGATCTCATAATCCAAACAATCCTTACTCAAGAGATTAATCAGAGATAAGACTGTTTTTTCTACATTACTCTCTTCATTATATATTGGCACAACGACCGAGATTCTATATTTCATCATATCTTGCTAAAGAATTCCTCAAAACAATTTATAAGATGATTTCTTTCTTTTTCCCCAATGTTTTGATGATTGCCAAAAAAGAAAGCATTTTTATGAATTAATTTCACGTTTTTTAAATCTCCTATGATAGTATTATCAAATATTTCTACTACGGGTTGCAAGCTCATATCGCCAGCCATAATTTGTCTTGTTTCAATTCCTTTACTATTCAAAAATCCCTCTAAATCTTTTCGAGTGAAACGAGAATTTTCTTTGACATATATAGCAAATCCGAACCATGCATGATTAATTCCATTACCTACTTTTTGCATTTGTATGAAATCGGAATATTTTTTTAATCTTTCTAAAAATATTAACGCATTTTCTCTTCTTATCCTCAATATTTCTGGAAATTTCTTGAATTGTTCTATTCCAAATCCGCCGTTGAGCTCTGTTGGTCTTAAGTTGTAACCTATATTAACAAATAAATATTTTCTATCAATAGTTTGATATTTTGGATTATTATAATATCTATTTTTAAATTCTTCATTCCTGCAATTTCTTATTACTCCCTGAGATCTCATAGTTCTTGCAATTTCAGCATATTCTTCATTATCCGTTAACACCATGCCTCCTTCCATTGTGCTGAGATGATGACTAAAGAAAAAACTAAAAGTTGAAACATCTCCAAACGATCCAACGATTCTTCCTTTATACTCCGCACCATGAGCCTCACAGCAATCTTCAATAAGATAAAGATTATGTTTCTTCGCAATCTCCATTATCCTGTCCATATCACATGGATGACCAAGAAGATGAACAACCATAATAGCTCTTGTTTTAGAGGTAATAGCCTTTTCAATTTCATTTGGATCAATTGTAAATGAGTTTATATCAACGTCAACAAAAACAGGTTTACACCCTACACTCCAAATCGGCGATACTGTCGTTGTCCAGGTTAATGCAGGCGTAATTATCTCACTCCCGGGCATTATGGGATTCTTAATTATCGGATTGCACAAAATTCTTAATGCCATAAGATTTGCTGATGAACCCGAGTTAACCATGATGCCCTCTTTTTTACCTACATAGCCTTTCCATAGATCTTCAAAAATTCCGACTTTATTTCCATTATTAAAGTTCATTGTAATATCTCTTTTCAATAAAGAATCCATAACTTGAGCAATCTCCATTTGATCATAAGATGGTCCCATTAAGGGATATTTTATTTGAGGATTATTTTTAGTATCTTTTCTTCTTAGATAGATTTCAACCCTGTTTTTAATATCTTCGAGTAAAATCTCATGCTCTTTTTCATCGAAATAATCTTCAATCCTTTTTTTCAAATCATCTATTAATTCTTGATGCTCCATAATACCTCCAAGTTTTTAATAAACCATCATTAATATCCACTGAAGGATGCCAACCAATTTCTTTTTGTATTTTACTTATGTCAGCAACGCTTCTTCTGACGGTATTTTTTAAACCTCTTTTTTTTAAAATTTCTTGCTTTATATTCATTTGTGTGATTTTTTTTAATATTTCAATAATTTCTTTGATTGTAGTTTCCTTGCCGGTTCCAACATTATATATTTCACTATTCTCACTTTCTCCTATCTTGATCAAAGCATTGATTACATCA
>PFCY01000093.1:17696-62087 GCA_002763085.1 Candidatus Pacearchaeota archaeon CG10_big_fil_rev_8_21_14_0_10_32_14
ATCTATAAAAATAAAATCCCTTGAAGAATCTAAATTATTTAATTGTAATTTTTTATTATTTAGAAACTGATTGATAATCATTGGGATTACAAAATCATTTCTTTGACCGGGCCCGTATACATTAAATAATCTGACTATGCAATAATTAATCTCTCTTGATTTGCAAAAACCTAAAACAAAATTTTCTGATGCCAGTTTACTTGCCGCATATGGTTCAATTGGATAGGTAGTATGGTCTTCATTTACTGGGAAATATTTAGGTTCACCATAAACTCCAAGTGTGCTGATTAAAATAAATTTTGATTTGTTGTTAATATTTGATAAAAGATTTATTGTTCCTAACACATTTTCATTGAAAGCTAACTTTGGATTTTCAGAACATTTTTTCAAATCAGTTAAAGCTGCAAGATGATAAATGATATCATACTTATCCAATTTTAAATTTGGATCATTTATATCACCAATTAATATTTCTATTTTATCTTTTATGAATTTCAGTCTTCTCAAATTATTATTTTTTACTAAAACTGAAACTGAATAATTTTTATCAATTAATGCTTTTGTTAAATAAGATCCTATAAACCCGTCTGCTCCGGTTATAAGGACTTTTTTATGTTGAATCGTCATCATTTATTATATCAAATTTATCTATATCTTTCTGAGCCTGGCGATAATTATTGATTTGTCCAATATCTAGCCAGTAGTCATCAAATTTATATTTTAAAACTCTTTTATTATTAAGCAATAATTTTTTTATCAAATCAGTCATATTATAAAATCCCTCAGGAATATCATTTATTGTATTTGGACTCATAAAATAAATTCCAGCATTTATCTCGGCACCTAAAGATGGTTTCTCATTTACACCATGAACAAAAATATTGTCATTTGATTCTATTATTCCATAATGAAAAGGGATCTGCATTAATTTTGTTGCTACAGTTAAGTCTGCATTATGATGATTATGTAAATCCCTTAAAGTGCCAAAATTTAATGTCGTCAAAATATCTCCGTTTATGACCAAGAACGGTTCTGTAAGTTTTTCAGAAATTAACTTTATAGGTCCGGCAGTTCCTAAAGGGCTTACCTCCTTTGACAAAGTGATTTTCATTTCATTAAAGTAGCCGTCCTTAAAATAATTTTCAAAAAGATGAGATTTATAATTAGTCAGAATGAACGCTTCATCAAATCCATGACTTTTGAGACGTGTCAGCATTATTTCTATTATAGATTTCTCTCCGACAGGTAGAAGAGGTTTTGGTAGTATAGATGTCAAAGGTTTTAATCTTGTTCCCAAACCGCCAGCCAAAATGACTGCTTTCATAATTTAATCTCCTTTGTCTTTCCAAAAATGTAAACTCTTTTCATCTTAATCAAAACTAGGTCAATAAATTCATATATAAATTTTGCTAAGATAAAATATCTAGTTCAAAAACAATTCATTTATATAATCCTCTATAAATTTAAAAATTAGATAAACATAAGATTTTTATGGGTGTTGAAAAAATTGAATCTCTAAACAAATCACCATCAAAAAAAGGCGAATATTTATTTTGGACAATTTTTATTATAATTTTATTAATTCTGATTTATTTGCCAATCCATTATTCTAAAAACTTCTGGGAAAATCTCCTTTCGGTAAATAAATTAAATCCATCATATTCTAAAGTTGTTCTAATTTTTCAGATTGTTTGTTATACATTAGTAATACTTATAATTATTTTTAGAAAAAATATTTACCGATACAAAAAAGAAATTTTGTTATTATCAATATCAGCTTTATTGTGTTTATTATTAATTGAATTAGGAAGCAGGTATTATGTTTGCAATATAGCCAGCTCAAATGTTCAATCAAATATTTTATTTTATAGTGAATTTAATGATTGTCATCTAAAATCAAGATACTCAACACATCCATATCTGAATGATTATGGCACCCCAAATTTCTCAACTTCGGATGATGTTGATATGCATAATTCATTAGGATTTAGAGGACCTGAAATTGATATCCCCAAACCCGATGAGAGATATAGGATTGTGATATTGGGAGGATCATCTGCATATGAATCTGGTGTTGAATCATGGAAAGATGACTTTGCGAGACAATTACAAAAATATTTAAGACAATTATACAACAACGAAAATATTGAAGTTATTAACGGAGCTCTCCCAGGTTACACTTCATATGAAGATTTAATAAATTTAGAATTCAGAGTTCTAGATTTAGAACCCGATATGATAATTCCATATGAAAGCGTAAATGACGTACACGCTAGATTTGTTGAATCATCTAGTTTTACTGGAGATAATACTGGATTTAGGAAGCAGTGGAGTTCTCCCAAAATTCCGATAATTATTCGTCCAATGTTTATCAGATTAATTATAGGAAACCCAATTGGAATTGGACATTTTATCAATGCGCCGACCTATAAAATTAAAGATACCGACGAAGAAAATCTTGCAACACTAGAACAAAATCCTCCGATTTATTTTAAAAGAAATGTGGAGAATATGATAGCACTTTCAAAATATAGGAATGTGTCCGTCCTTCTTTCAACATGGGCGTACACTAATGACTTCAATGACTCATCATCAAAAATTTATTACGAAAAAGGATTTCAAGAAAATAATGAAGTTGTAAAGACTGTTGGAATAGAAAACGATGTTTTGGTTTATGACCATGAATTAGAAATGCCAAAAGATAAAATCTACTGGGATGATGGAAGACATGTTAATGAAAAAGGCGCAGACATCAAAGGAAGATTATTCGCAGAATATATTTATAAGAATGATTTATTAAATATAAACAAATCTTAATATTAAAATGAAAATCGCTCACGTTTCAATGTTTTATTTGCCAACAGTAGGGGGAGTTGAAAAAGTTATTGAAGAATTGGCTTTAAGACAAATTAAAGACGGTCACGAAGTCCACGTTTTTTGTTGCGATTCCGATAAATACAAAAGAATAACTCCTCTAGACGAAGAAATTAACAAAGTAAAAGTTCATAGAATTCCTTACAAATTAAGACTTTCTCTTAATACGCATTTATTCCCTTCATTACCTGCCAGATTTAAGGAAGTTAACAAAGAAATCGGAGGTTTTGATATCGTTCATACTCACGTCTCTGGGCATCTTTATGTTTATCAAACTGGTAAATTTTGTAAAGAATTAAATATAAAACACATTCACACAACGCACTGTCCATGGACAGGAATGGAATTTCGCCCCTGGATTTTACGCCCTTTTTTATATATGAATGATTTTTTCTTCAATAAACAATCTTTCAAAAGAATAGACAAGATAATCCCTATCACTCCATGGGAAGTTGATACATTAAAAAAATTCGTTCCAGAGAGCGAGACCCCCAAAATTAATATCATCCCCAATGGAATGGATAAAATTTATTTCAAAAAGGTCTCAAAAAATAATTTCAGAAAAGTTAACGGTGTTAAAGAAAAATATCTCGTTTTATTTTTTGGAAGATTAAATCCAACTAAAGGCCCTGAAAAACTCGCTCAAGTTGCAGTCAATATTTCTAAAAATAGAAAGGACATCGCATTTATTTTTGCAGGTCCGGATGAGGGAAAAGAGACTGAAGTTAGAGAAATAGTCAAAGATTATCCGAACATAAAATTAATAGGAGCATTAAGCGGGAAAGACAAAATAGCTTGTATGTATCAGGCCAGTGATATTTACGTATTGCCTAGCTTCAGGGAAGGCCTGCCTTTGACTTTATTTGAAGCAATGGCTTCTGGACTGCCTATTATTGCATCGCCAGTCAACGGCATTCCGTATGAGATGCAAGAGTACTCTGAACAAAATAAAACCGGAAACGGATTCTTTTCAAATTACGGAGATCTCGATTCGCTCGAGAAAAATATCTTGAATCTAATTGAAAATCCCAAAATCAGACAGACAATTTCAAAAAACAACATAAAAAAATCAAAAGCCTATGATTGGGATCTTATTTACAAAAAGTATATGGATGAGTATAAACAATTGGTAGATAAAAATGAAAAGAGTTCTAATAATTAAATTGGGTGCTCTAGGCGATGTTGTAAGAAGCACAATATTTATCTCCGAGTTTGAAAAAGACTATGAAATACATTGGCTTACAAGCCAAAAATCTAAAGACGTCTTATCTTCACAAAAAATAAAAAGACTTTACTTTTACGAAAATGATAACGACAAATCGCAACTAAAAAACACAGAATTCGACCTAGTTCTTTGCCTTGAAGAAGATTTGCAATTACTTGAATATGTTTCTAAAATAAAATCGCAAAAGACAATAGGCCACTTCCTAAATAACGGTAAAGTAGATTACACGCAAGAATGCAACTACTGGCTCGATATGTCTTTTGTTTCAAAAATTCACGATAAAGAAACAGCCGATAAAATAAAGTTACAAAATAAAAAATCAGTAAATCAAATATGGATGGAAATGATTTCTGGCAAAGATGGATGGAAATCTCAAGAATACGACATAGGAACAACTCCAAAAAATATAAATGGTGTAATAGGATTCATAGATATCTCAGAGAGCAAATGGCCCAATAAATTTTGGACAGGTTATCCTGATTTAAAACAAAAACTTGAAGCGGACGGTTACCAGGTAATCTCTTTAGGAATGAAGCAAACTGTTAAAGAACATATTGAAGACATAAACAATTGCGAACTAGTAGTTTGTGGCGACACTTCTGGAATGCATATTGCCCTTGCATTAGGCAAAAAAGTTGTAGCCATATTTAATTGCACCCCCCCTAATGAAATTTACGATTACGGCAGAATGAAAAAAATAATTTCTCCTCTTTTAGAAAAATATTTTCTTAAACGGACAAATGACTTAGAGGCTCAAAGCAAAGTAAGTATAAATGAAGTATACGGCGTTATAAAAAAACTAATAAACTAATTACCTCTTTTTTTCCTAAAGTATAAAAAAACCGTCACAAAAAATAAGAAAGTTATTAAGAATCCAAGAAAGCTTGCATTTACCTTGCTAGCCGTGGAAATAACATAACCTGTTAAGTTTGTAGTAACCGCTAAATAACCTAAATACACAAGTCCAAACACCAAAATTGCAAATAAAAGTATACTTAAGCTCGTTAAAGAACTATCTTCATCACCCATTTTTTCACCCTGTGTGTAAAATTAGATTTATATTCTTTTTAAATTTATAGTTAATACTATTTAGTGACTATGCATTTTTCCTTTGGTTTTATCAATTAGAATAATCTCTGCTATGTCTTGATAATATCTCATTTATTATATTTGTCGTCGAAAATCCTTCCTCAAGTTCAAATGTTTTATATATTCCGCTCCATCTTTCAACAAAGATTTTCTCCTCATTTATTCTATCCTTATCCCACGACCCCCCCTTAACATGAATATGACCTTTAATCCGTTCTAAATAATCAAGCGGTTTATCCTCATCAAATATTACAACGTAATCAACGCACTCGAGTGAAGCAACCATACGTGCTCTCTCAATTTCAGGAATTATTGGTCTTGTCAAGCCCTTATATCTTTGAATTGACCCGTCGCTATTCATAAGAACTACTAAAATATCACCTTCATCTTTAGCTCTCTCCAGCAAATTGACATGTGCGCAATGCAAAATATCAAAACTTCCGTTTGTAGTGACTATTATCTTTCCATCGTATTTATGCATCTTGACAAGCTGTTCCACCTCCTCGATTGATTTTACCTTATTTCTCATCGATAGGTTTGTTCCGTTAACTATTTAAATATTTTATTTAGGAAATGTATATATCAAATGTCCAAAAATACAATAATTATTACTTCATTCAAAGAACCACATACCATTGGAAAAGCGATTCAATCTTTTTTAGATCAAAATATTCTTCAGGAAGATTTAAAGAAAAAAAAGAAAGATTTTGAAATAATAGTTTCCGCTCCCGATAAAGAAACATTAGATGTTGCAAGTAAAATTTCAAAAAAAGATAAACGCGTAATACCTTTTCAAGATCCAGGTAAAGGAAAAATGTTTGCATTGAATATGCTGTTCAAAAAATTAAAAAATAAATCTGAAATTTTAATATTGAGTGATGGAGATGTTTATGTTGGAGAAAATTCTCTTAAGTTCATCTTAGAACAATTTAAAGATGAAAAAGTTGGTTGTGTAACCGGCAGGCCAGTTTCTTTAGATTCAAGAGATAATATGCTCGGTTACTGGAGTCATTTGCTTTGCGACGCTGGCGCGCATAAGGCAAGGCTCAAACGGCACAATTCTGGAAGCATGGTTGAGTGCTCTGGATACTACTGGGCATTTAGAAATAATGTAGTTGAAGAATTCCCTCTCGATGTTCCTGAAGATGCAATAATCCCATATTATTTTTGGCAAAAAGATTTCAAGGTGACCTACGCGCAGGAAGCAAAAGTTTATGTTTCATACCCAAAAAATTTACACGATTTTATAGATCAGAAAAAAAGAACTTCTAAAGCCCACGTCCAAATGGGTAAATACGTCGATTTCTCTAAATATCCAAAAACAAAAACGTTCAAAAATGAATTCTTTGAATCTTACAGAGCATTTTTTTATCCAAGATCGCTTAAAGAAGTCTATTGGACAATTTTATTATTCCCTGCAAAACTATATGTTTGGCTTTTAGTCTATTATCAACTCAGAGTCATGAAAAAAGAACACAAAGACGGTTGGCAAGTGACGAAGAGCACAAAGGTATTCTAAATTGTATATCCTAACTTCATAATCTTTTTAAAGAATTTATTGTCTAACTAAGAATAAAGAGATGGCGAAAAAGAGATTATTACTTGGTGCGGCTTATTCCGTTATCGAACCATTAGGTTTACTGCATTTGGCAGGTCTAGCAAGAGATTTAGATTGGGATAGAAAAATTCATCTCGTTAAAGATCATAACTTTGATTCGTTCTTCGATGCAGTAGAAGATTTCAAGCCTGACGTTGTTGGTTTCAATGTTTACACTGGAAATCATCTCCAGCTTTATGACGCATTTGAGCGATTAAAAAAAGATCATCCAAACATTCAAACTATTCTTGGTGGTCCTCACGCAACGTATTTTCCAGTTCACGCTAGCGAACACGCAGACTACGTCGTAATGAGTGAAGGTTTCAATGCGTTAAGAAATATTCTCGATGGTCAAGCCCAAAAAGGAATTATGCCCATGGCAAAATCTGAACCATTTCCATTTCCAGACAGAGAAACACTATATGCAGATTATTCCGAACATTCAAAATCTAGAATTAAAAGTTTAATCACTATGACTGGCTGCCCTTACAAATGCACATATTGTTATAATTCTTCAACTCCTGCCGACATTAATGTAACGCCAGAAATTGCAAAACAAATTGCGGCAACAATGGGTTCTTCTGGAAGACTTTTCCCCCACAACGTCCGTTCAATTGACGATGTAATCAAAGAAGGAATCGAAATCGCACATAAATGGCCAACAGAGGTAATCTACTTCCAAGACGACGTCTTCGGTTTTGATATTCATCAATGGCTCCCTCAATTCAAGGAGCATTGGCCTAAGGAAGTGGGAATTCCTTACCATTCTCAAATGCGTTTTGAAATGATAGTAAACGAATCAGGACAAAAAAGATTAGATTTAGTTAGAGAAAGCGGTGGATTTGGAATGACTCTCGCCATTGAAGCAGCAGATTATACCATCAGAGACGAAGTTTTAGATAGAAAAATGAAAGAAGAAATAATTTTTCAAGGAATGCAAAACGTATCAGACCGAGATTTCAAAATCAGAACTGAACAAATTACCGGCCTGCCTTACGGAGCAACTTCTAAGCAAACAGCAATGAATCTCGATGCGGATTTGGGCTTAGTTGAATTAAACCTTAGACTCCGTCATGAAACCGGCCTTCCAACAATGGCTTGGGGTTCAACCTTTGCCCCTTACGCTGGAACAAAACTGGGAATATATTCAAAAGAATTTGGTCACTATCCAAAACTTGAAGATAACAGCGACGTCCCAGACACATTTTTTGACAGAAGTGTTCTTCGTTTCCCTAATCAATGGTACGGACCTAATTTAATCAATATTAAAGGTAACCATGACGTTTGGCTTGAAGGGGACGAACTTGAGAGATACAGAAATCAAAACGCGGAATTAAGAAGAATTTTCAATTTTGTTACCTTAGTTCCACACGGAGAAAAACTAGCAAAAACTTATCTTGAAAGCAACGAACCTTATAGTTTTGAAAGACTTGGTAGGGACACAATGACTCACTTAAAATCAATAGCACCTTCAAACCAGCAAGCCATAGAACTTCTCGAATCAATCCATTCTCTAAACTCAAAAGTTTTTTCTCTCGATGGAAATTTTAAGCACGTTCAAGACCTCGTTCCTTACTTCGGCATCCTTCCAAAGGGCAAACTAGCTCTTGACAGATTCTTAGAATATGGAGCAAGAAAAGGTTTCAGCGCATCAACACTCTCAACCGCAACAAGACATCATTTATACGATAACGTTCTTTATGACACAGGAAAAAGCAGTTATAACCGAGTCTTCCCTTCTCCCTTTGAAGAGGCAAGACAATCAAATTTGAAGATATAAGAATCTTTATATAGTAGTCATCGTAAAGTGATTACTATATGAAGAACACTTTAAACCATAATCTTGTGATTATCTATATTGCAGTTTCCTTATTTGCAATTTTTTTTCTGTTTTATCAAGTAATTCAAGATGATTATAATTTATCTATCTCAAAGCGATTAAGCACAAATAAAAATTTTTCATTACCGTCAGTCGTTCAAGAGTTTAATCAAAAGCAATATAAAGTTTATGTTAAAGACTTGCCATATAAAATTGATCCAGAATATAAAAAATCAGTTGACGAGGCAGTTTCTTATTGGGAACAAAAAGAAAATGTTGATTTCGTTTATACGGATGAAGAAGAAAACGCTGATTTGATCATTTATTGGGCTAAAGATTTCAGCGTCGGGCATGTCGGTTATGCTTATGAAAATTTAATAGAAATTGGACTTGGAGATAGTTATTGTTACAATGACTGGAGACCTTACTCGTATGAATACGTCACTCAAAATATGAAACACGAATTCGGACATTTTTTAGGCTACGAACATTCACAGGATGAAAACGACATAATGTACTTTCAATCAAAACAAGAATATGATTATACTCTCAATGAATCCGATGTCTTACCTTCGGGATATTATCAATATTATGGAGTTTGCACATTATACGAAAACACAAAATTATCCATCATAGTTTCATCAGATAAAAATATCGATGTATTGATTGTTCCTTCATATGAAGACTATGAACTGATGATCGACGGAAAAAAATATGATTCATACGAAAAATGTTCTTCATCTGATATAAATAATTATTCTCTAATATGTAATGTAAGTGATGAATCAGGCATAGTTATAATCAATAAATCTAAAGATAATGTGAATTTTTCTATTGAAGTGAGTGAAGAGTATTGAACATATGAATTATTTTCTTTATTGAATAATTATCACGATCTATCTTATAATAAAAGGAAATTTGAAAAAGTTTTAATAATGGTGTATATACTAACACAATAAAATTTATTTACTCGATTGTGTTAAATCAACGACCCAGTCGCAGCAGAGCTGCGGGGTATAACGATTAAATCAAATAATATACAACCAATAATAAATAATACATTAAATAAAATCTCATTCGACAAATAATAAAAGCCGGAAACTCCATTGAAAGACAAGTTTAACCTCCATCCGTTCCCCCACAGAAACTTTTATATATGTATGTACCTATGTATATACATCTGGGTAAGTCCTAGAGAGGTTTGTGTACCGGAATGGTGCACCTTATATTAAATCTCTAGGGTCCGGATAACTTTTGAAAAACCTCCTTCTTCATTACTATCTTAACCTTGATTATTTCAATAAATCTTGGATCTTTAAATTCATAATTTCTAAATATTGCCCAAGAAACAAAATCTAAAACTTGTAAACATCCATCATTATAAGAATTTTCATGTTTGATAATAAACTTATTCAGGTGATTTTTTTCATTCATTGTCTTTTTAATATAATTGTCAAAATCGTCTCTTAATGACCTATTTGATTTAGACTTATCTACAACTAAACAAACGGAAGATGTATCAAACGAACATTCGTTTAATATTAAGTTTGAAATATAATTATAGAGTTTATTCTTTTTATCTTTTAAATATTCATAGACCTTTGATTTTTCTAAAATAATAACAAAAACTTCAGCATTTGTCTTTGTGAATCTCTCTAAAACTTCTATTCTTATTTTGTCGGTGCTATTATTCCCTTTTATTTCAGGATATTTTTTTAACTCTTTTTTTATTAGCTTCTCTCTTACTTTTTTTATTATTCTTCGTAATGTATAAATCTCGCCTTCATCGCAAGAAAGAAGAGTTATGATGAAATACTTACTGGATCTCTCTTTAAAACCCAATTCACCACTTTCATCTAAAAAGATATATTTCATATACTATAACAAAAATCCTTAATATAAAAAAGTTTATACCTCTCAACCTTATCATTTATCTCACTTAATGTAAATTATACATATACTCTGGAACAATAATCTTTATATTGTGTTTTGTATACAATTAGTTATTGTAAACGCAACAATAACAATAAAATGAAAACAAAAAAATTCGACTTCCCTAAGGACCACAAACCATATGCGGATAAGTATTTCTTAAGGACAAATGATATTTTGAGATCTGAAGGTTTAAATCCTTGGGTGAGGGCACAGGTGTTCATACGAAAAGGTCCTGGCGAAGTCTATGGAATTGATGAAGCTCTTGCAATTCTTGACAAATATTCAAACTTAAAGAAACATGGAGGAAGAGTTTTTGCTTTGAATGAAGGAGCTCATTACGAAAGTAAAGAAACTTTAATGTTAATAGAAGCTCACGTTCAGGATATTGTTGAACTAGAAACGATGTATCTTGGAGTGCTAAGTGCTCAAACAAAGAAGGCCAATGATCATAGAGGTGTAGATCTTGAAGAAGTAACTCGGCGTATGGCTTAGGTAGTCGAAGCAGCTAATGGGAGACCTGTAACTTATTTCGGAGCTAGACACTGGAGATTCGATGAAGACGCTGATATTGCTTACGCAACTTTCAAAGGCGGTGCGGTCGGAACCTCAACGGATATAGGCGCAGCAACATTCGGAAAAAAAGGAGAAGGAACAATCCCACATATTCTCGAAAACGTCATGGCTTACAAATATGGTCTTCAAAATGCCGTCGTTGAAGCTACAAAATCATTCGATAGACACATTGATTCAAATGTTCCGAGAATCGCATTGATAGATTATGCAAATAGAGAAGACACAGATACACTAAAAGTTGCAGACGCTTTAGGAAATAAATTGAATGCTGTAAGAGTCGATACTTGCGGAGAAAATGTTATGCAAGGCGGCACTCTCGGAAAATTAGAATATTGGGATGGAAACGGAGTTACAATCTTAGGAGTGGACTCATTAAATCGAGTTTTAAGAGATGTGAATAGAGAAGATGTAAAAGTAATATTAACAAGTGGATTTGGCGACGTTTCAAAAGTCGAGGCATTTGCATACGCAGAAAAATATTTAGGACGAAAATTATTCGACGGTCTTGGAGTTGGCGGTATCTTTGAATCACGAATGGCAACGATGGATGTAGTTGCGATAGGTGATGAAAGAGATCATATGATTCCTATGTCAAAAGTCGGAAGAGTTTACAGACCAAATCCAAACTTGGAATTAAGACTTGGATGTGGAAAATGAAAACAATATTTTTTGACGTAGACACACAAAATGATTTTATGAATAAAGATGGAGCTCTCTATGTTACTGGCGCGGAATTAATCAAACCTAATTTAGAACAATTAACTGATTTTGCTAAATTAAATAATATTCCTGTTTTAGGAAATGTGGATAGACATTTTGGAACAATAGAGTTTAAAGAACGTGAAGGAGAACTTCAAAAATGGGGTGGACCTTTTCCGAATCATTGTATGCATGGGGAAATTGGACAATTAAAAATATACGAAACCACTCTTGAACTTGGAAATTTAAAATTCGAAGATTCATATGATAGTGGATTATATATCCCACATATGATTTATCATGGATTTCAAGAAACACCTATTCCAAAAAATGTTATTGAACTTTGGAAAACTCTCAATAAAATTAATCCGGTTGAAATCTTGGAAGAGTTCTGGGCTGATTGCAGGAGAGGAATTGATGATCTCCGTGTAAATAAGGCATTGGAAGAAATAAACTTAGTATATAACGGAAAGAAAAAACCAAAGAAGATACAAAGGATGATTGTTCCACAAAAGAATTATTGAGAAACATAGCAAATTTCTTCATAGGATAGATTAATATATTCTGATGTGAATTTTATTGCTCGGAGGAGAACTATTATATTGTCCAAGAATTACTCAAGTTATAAGTGAGTTGAATATTCATCCGATAATCACAACGAATGGTCATAGACTGAGAGACAAATCATTTAGAGAAAATTTAGATTACCAAAAAATTAAAGCGATGAATATTAGTTTACCTCATTATGATCACGCTAAAAGAATTGAAATCATGCGATGTCAAGGTCTATCAAATCCTGATTTAGAAGAAATTGTGAAGAACATTCCATTGCAGGTAAGAATAAATGCATTGCTGATTAATGGTTATATAGATTCATTGGATGAAGTTCACAAGATGATTGAATTTGCAAAATATCATGGAGCGCATTCAATTAAATTTGGAGAAATTACAGGCAACAACGAATCATCACACGACTTTGTATCTGATGAAGTAATGAGATATAATGTTGAGCATTATTGTAAAATCCCAATTTCAGAAATGTATAAAAAATGCCACGAAATTGGAGGAACCCATTATTATGATAATATTTCTGGTATTGATGTATATTTCAACTCTGCACCTGATTTCGCATTATCTGGAGGTAGAGATAAAAATGGAAAATATTATCACGCAGTTTTATTTAATGATGGAATGCAAGGAACCAGATATCATCCTAAACTTCCTGTTTGTCATGCGTATATAGTGAGTGAAAACTTAACCACAAGATTCTTTACTAATCCTATCACTTTTAGTAAATTTGATGAAAACCGAGACAATCTTTTTGAGTTGTTAGGAGAATTGGTGGATAAAGATTGTACCTTTATTCCCCGTCCCCACGATATTGTTTTAGCAACTGTATATCAACCCCATGAAAGCCAAATTGCTCAAGAAGACATTTCAAGAAGAACCTTTATGAGAGTAGAATATTCTCTAAAAAAATTCGATAGAAAAGATAATAGTAAAAACCATTTATTAGATACTGGTTAGAAATATATAAATAGAGATGTCCCTCCTTACTTAATAAAAGAACTGCAGTTGACACTGGGTGGAATGGAGAGAAGAGAATTTAAAATGAACCCCTCACAAATCCTCATCGTCCCGAAAATATCGAAAGTACAGCATGACATGAGACGGATGAACTTTGATAAAATTCAGCTTGTAGAATTTTATAAAAAAGAAAAACTTCATGTTGATCGTATTTTTGAAAGTCATGACAGACAAGTCCACGCACTTGAGACGATAAAAAAACATCTTCCTCATGTTCGTGTTGTAAATAGAAATGAAATAACAAAAGATCTCGTATCAAAGTATAAACTTGTAATCACTTTAGGCGGAGATAATCATTTTCAGTATGTTTCACATTTTATAAAAGATTCTTTGATTCTTGGAATAAACAACGATCCTGAGCGGAGCGAAGGTGCACTCAATTCAATCACATCAAATGAAATAGAAAGTGTAATCCCAAAAATACTTGACGATGATTTTAAAATTGAGACTTGGACACGACTGGAAACTTCCGTTGAAGATATAACTATTTCAACTTTAGCAGTCTCTGAAATTTACATCGGAGAAGAATCGCGTTACACGATGTCAAGGCATCAGTTAATTCATAATAATGACGTTGAAGAACAAAAAGGTTCTGGACTTTTGATTTCAACTGGTGCAGGCTCGACCGGATGGTTCGATTCAGCGATACGGTATTTACATCCTAATGGAAAAGTCATAAGCCGCGATGCTAAAGAAGTTCAATTTCTTCTCACGGAACCTCACAAAGGAAAATTTTCTATATACAAGATGACTCATGGAATAATAAAAGAAAACGATGTCTTTGAAATAATCTCACTCAATGATTCTGATGGAGTTTTACTCATAGATTCTCTTGAGAAAATAAAAATAAAAGAAGGATCAAAAATTAAAATAAAGCTCGGAGAAAAACTTAGAGTTGTAAATTTTTAAAATG
The DNA here is from genome assembly GCA_002763085.1 of Candidatus Pacearchaeota archaeon CG10_big_fil_rev_8_21_14_0_10_32_14. Lineage (GTDB taxonomy): Archaea > Nanobdellota > Nanobdellia > Pacearchaeales > GW2011-AR1 > PFCY01. The sequence continues at coordinate 32,008 of PFCY01000093.1, forward strand.
AAATACATAGAATGTTCAGAGATTTATGTTCCGCGAAATGGAGAGATGCCACTTTTTTTAACTGGAGGAATATCTGAATGTGAAGTTTGACAAGAAGATTTAATTGAAAAACTCAAATATTCTGATTTAACTTTAATAAATCCTAGAAGAAAAGATTACGATTTCAACGATCCAAACATTGAAACTCAGCAAGTAGAATGGGGGTTTGAGCATCTCCATAAGGCGAGGGGCGTTTCATTTCGGTTTCCGCCTCAAACTCTTTGTCCAATCACTCTTTATGAATTAGGAAAGATATCTGTTGGAAACAAACCACTTTTTATTAGAGTTCATCCTGATTATAAAAGAAAAAGGGATATTGAAATACAGACTGGACTTATAAGACCGGATGTTAAAATTGTCCATTCGCTTGATGATTTAGTAGAACAGATAAGGGAGTGGGGTCAATAGTGAAATCTACTCGGGATAATATAAATCTTTAAATATGAAATCTCCTCGATAAAAACATGGTAAAAAACATTTTAGTAAATGGAGCAAGCGGAAGTTTCATAAGCATATGATGTCTTCCAGGAAATAGAATGCTCACCATCATCAAAATAATTTCTAAACCTTTAAATATCTTCTCGTTTTTATTACACTATCAAAATGAAAAAAACAGAATCACTTTCAGACTTTGAGCAACCATCAGTCACCGTTGATATAGTTGTTTTTACAATTCGTGATGAAGAATTGAAAATACTCCTTGTTAAAAGAAATCTCGATCCATTCATAGATAAGTGGGCGCTTCCCGGAGGCTTTGTTCGAATCAATGAGTCGCTTGAAGATGCCGCAAAAAGAGAGCTCGTTGAAGAAACGGGCGTTAAAGATGTTTATTTAGAACAACTTTATACCTTCGGCGAACCAAAAAGAGACCCGCGAGGGCGTGTAATCACTGTCGCTTATATGGCTTTGATAAATTCTAATGAGATAACACTGAAAGCCTCCACAGATGTTAAAGAAACGGGTTGGTTTTCAATAAAAAAAATACCCCCTCTCGCCTTTGACCATAAAAAAATTCTATTTTACGCTCTAAAAAGATTACAATGGAAATTCGAATACACCCCAGTTTCATTTTCCTTGCTTGACGATGAATTCACAATAGGACAAATTCAGAAAATATATGAAATCGTATTTGACAAAGAATTCGACAAAAGAAATTTTGCAAAAAAAATATTATCCCTCGATATTCTCCAAGAAAAAGGGATAAAAAAAGATGTTTCTCATCGTCCACCCATGCTCTATTCTTTGAAAAATAATCTCCCTAAAATAATTGAAATTATCTAATATATTCGTTAATTCACACATATACTTAAATATTTCTTGATACAATTTCTTCAGATTTAATATGACAAAGGAAGAGGATTGGATTAGAGAGTCGGTGACTTTTTTTGTAGCATGGGTTATATGTATGGTCTTATGGTCAATTTGGTTAGAAGGGATATTTATCCCTATAATCGGGATAATGACCACATTAGTTTTTGAATTTATACTCCATATATTTAGATTTCTTGAACATGGTACTTACATGGGATAAACAATTCCACAACATTTAAATGTATAATTGTCTATAGATAAATATGAAAAAAAATTTAATGATCTCGTTCATTGACAATATAGGATATATAAAATGAGATATGAAAAATATTCAAAACCTATTTTAAGAATTTCTATGGCGTTAGTGTTTTTATATTTTGGATTTAGTCAAATGACATCTCCGGATAACTGGACTGGTTTTGTTCCTCAAAAAATCGTCGACTTAACTCCATTCACCGCAACTAATATAGTTATGATGAACTCAGTACTTGAATTGTGTTTAGGGCTTTTCTTGATTTTAGGGCTTTACACAAGATTTTCTGCATTAATTTTATCATTACATCTATTTGGAATAACAACCTCATTAGGATTTACCCATTTAGGCGTTAGAGATTTTGGGTTAGCATTTGCAACTTTAGTTGTTTTCTTAAATGGAAAAGATGATTATTGCATGGATAATAAGTTTTTAAGTAAAAAAGAAGTTTCAATACATATTGAAGTACCTGACCATGATCACAATCATGAACATAAATAATATTATTAATTCTTATCCATCAGATTTAATATAAATCCTTATAAAGTATTAGTCATATTTAACTAACATGGCGCAAGAAATTAAAACTGATTCTGGAGAAATTTTAATAGTTAGAGAAATACCTAAAGAGCATAAAATAAAATTTTTAGCAAAAAGTTTAGAAGGGGATAAATTTTACGTAGTTCATGAACCTAATGAAAGTAAATACTCCGCGGATTATTGAATGGGAGTATATATTGGTAAACCTAATGCAATGCAAGAAGCAAGAATAAATGAAGTTGAAGTATACCGAAATGGAGGATCAACAAAGATATTATATACCTTAAATAATCAAGAAGGGAAGTTATATTTTTCTCAGAGATTGGATGGTATAGGAAAGTCTTATGATGAATATAAAGGTAGATTTGTAGAGTTAGAATTATTAGTAGTTGATGAAAATTTATAACAAAAAAGAAATAAGTTTAAATTCTATTTATCTTTCTAATAATCATGAAACTACCTATTCCATTCATTCCTTCAAGAAAAGATACTGATTGCGGTCTTGTTGCGCCAATGATGGCTTTTCAATATTTCGGAAAAAAATATTCTTTCGACAATATTTCAATAGAGACTAAACAACTAGAAAGCGGAATGGTTTGGAGTTTGGGAATTGCTCGAGCATCAGCAAAACTCGGATATAAAACAAAATACTTTTCTTCAAGCATTACTGATTTACATAGTGATTTAGATTTTTATAAAAAATATGCTAATGATAAGGCGATGTTAGTTCTAAAAGATCTTCAAGAAGAATCTTCTAAACTTGGCGTTCAAATCGTTGAAAAAAGTTTGTCTTTAGAAGAGTTGCTGTCTTTTGTAACTGAAGATTCTATTCCAATTGTCTTACTCAACTGGTTCGTTATTTCAGGAAAAGACGGATATTTTGGACATTTTGTTCCTCTTACAGGTTACGATGAAAAATTTATATATATCCATAATCCAGGAATGAAAAATCCTCAAGAATTCATGCCTATTGAAAAATCTCTTTTTCAAAAAGCGTGGGAATCTAAAGGAACTGATAAAGACACGATTGTGATTTATAGAGAAAAAGTTCAAATCTCCACAAACATTAAAAACTATATTTCTTAAGAAATCTTATGACTGAAAACGAAGACAAAAAAGAAGAAACCGCTCCAGTTTCCACTCCCGTAGAAAATCATCCTCATAAATCAGAATCTAAATCAAAACAAAAAGATTTTATTCAAAAATCAATTTCTTGGCTAAAGAAAGACAGACTAAATTTAGTGCTTGTTGCAATTCTCATATTTGCATTTGCAGTTCGTGTTCATTACTTTCTTCTTGTCGGAGGCGAACAGCCATTATGGTGGGACGAACTTGCATTCGGAAGTATCGCTAAAAACTACGTGATGCATTTATGGAATTCTACTGATTTAATCTCAAAAGAGATTGTAATTCGTCCCCCTCTCCTTCCATTAGTTTGGGCTGCGTTCTTATTATTAAAAATCCCGGAAACTTATATAAGATTTATTCTTGAAATAATTCCTTCAACATTAACAATTTTATTCATTTACCTCGCAGGAAAAGAAATTTTTAATAAAAAAACCGGATTAATCGCTGCATTTATTTTCAGCGTGTCCTACATTCATTTGTTTTATTCTCTTAGATTGATGACAGATATTCCATCTCTGACTTTTTTATCAGCAAGCTTATATTTCTTTGTGGCTTCATTAAATAAAGAAAAAATAAATTATCCGCAGTATTCTTTATCTTTATTTCTTTTGACACTTGGAGCTTTGACAAGATACCAAAATGGAATTATTTTCGTCCTTTATTTTATAATCCTTCTTCTTGGAAAAAATTTAAGATTAAAAGATAAAAAATTCTGGACTTATTCTTTTATAGGAATATCTCCCCTATTGATTTTCTTTATTCTTAATATAATTATTTTTCACAATATTTTCCCCGCATTTTTGAGTGATATTTATGTTGGAGGTGTTGAAAATAAAAGTCCCGTGGCTTGGAATTTGATTAACTTTATCCCACTGTTCTTAAAAACAGCATTAATTTACTTTTTTTTGATAGGAATCTTTTTTTTAATTTATGAGATAGGGATTAGTTACAATTTTATTACCTCTAAGAAAAATCTTCAATATTATTTATTAACGCTACTTTTCTTTTTATTTATCTTTTCATTTTTTATCTTCTATATGCGCGCAGCTGAAGATCGATGGCTCATGCCTGCATTGATTCCTTTAGCATTAATCACTGCATTTGGCATCTATAACATTTACTTTTATATTGAAAAATATAACAAGTATGCTGCGCTAGTATTTATCATTGTAATTCTTTTTTTGGGTGCTCAAGCTCAGTTTAAGCATGCCGATGGATTAATCAAACAGAAAAAAGACTCTTATCTTCAAATGAAACAAGGTTTCGAATGGATTAAAGATAATACTCCAAAAGATTCGGTAATCATTGGAAATGCCATTCAACCTTATACAGTTTACTATGGCGAAAGACAATATTTACAGTTACCTCAAAACGAATCTAATGTTAATGAGATATATGAAGCGGATTATCTAGTTATCCACACTTTTGTTGAACAACCAAATTATATCATCCAATATCTTCAATATAATGAGGATAAATGGAAGATGATACAGGCATATTTTTTTGATTCAGATCAAAAACAACCCGCGTTTATATTATTTGAAAATATAAACAAAACAAATTTTGGATAAATGTCTAAGACAGCAATTCTTAAAATCCCCCAATTTATCCAAATTTATGAATAAATTGAAAATTTCATTTTTAATTCCAGCCAATAACGAAGAAAAAGTTATTGGTAATGCATTAGATAATCTATCTAAAATGCCCTACGACAATTTAGAAGTATTGATAGGCCTTGATAGATGCATAGACAATACAAAATATATTGTGGATTCTTACAAAAGTAAAATTAAATCACTCAAATCGTTTGAATTAGAGTCAAAAAACGGAAAACCGCAAGTAATAGATTATCTCATGGAATATGTTGACGGTGATATTATCATTATTCACGATGCAGATTGGCAATTTAAAGTTACCTCTAAAGAATCATTTCTAAAATATCTTTCAGTATTTAATGATTATGAAATTGGAGGGATTGCAGAATCATTTCCTGTAGAATATGATATTAAATCCTCAAAAAGTAATTTTTGGTTTAGAGTTGTATCATTAAGTCATTTCTTCTGGATGAAATACCAAAAAGATTATCTTACTTCATTTAAAAAAGGATATAAAACACTAAACGATCCAACAATGTTTTTGACAAACATTTTCAGAAAATCACTATATCAAAAAAATTATTCTTTGGCTGATGACTTCGAACGTTCAAAAAATATTATGGATCAAGGGTATTCAATAGCAATTTTTGACGATTTAAAAATGCCTAGATTTGTCTCCACGTATCACAAGATAAACTTGCGAGATTTATTTAAACAAAAAAGACGCACATCAATAGCAAGAAAACAGCTAAAAAAAATTCACGAAATTGATCTGCCATTGTTGAAATATACTTTTCCAGTCTTATTCTATATGTTAAAAGAATCATTTAAAGAAAGTATATTTTCTGGAATTAAGGTTGGTTTATGGATACTGATTAATATTATTGCAAAACTGTCTACAATATTTTCCTCTTTATCTTCTAAAAAAGGATGGAATATGAGGGCTTCTAGATAATATTATTAATCTCTTTCATGAATTGAAGTTTTATATTATCATAAGAAAATATTTGTGAAGATTTTATTATATTTATTTTATTTTTAGTTTTTAGATTTGAATTAAGGATCAAATCTAATTTTAATGCAAAATCTTTTAGTTCATACGGTTTAGCAAGATACCCATTTTCCCCATCTATAATCTGCTCACATGGTCCGGCACCATCCCCCCACGCCACCACCGGAGTACCACACGACAAACTTTCAGCTGGAACAAGACCAAAATCCTCTCTAGGAGTCGGAAAAGCAAAAACTTGAGCAGATGCATAGTAATTGATTATCTCATTGGTTTTGAGTCTTCCTAAAAATTTAAGTACGACCTTTTTTTCTTTTGAATATTTCATTAACTTGATTTTATAGTCTTTATCAACGCTTCCTGCAAGATATATGGGTAATTTATTTTTCATTAAACTGACTGATCCTATTAGCCACTCGTATTTTTTATCTGGAATTATTCTGCTTGAAGAAAATATATATTTTTCTTTTATGATAGTCGGTTTAACATTAGAAAAAGCTTTATCGAGTGGTGGATAGCTGACAATTGACCTTGTATTATATAGTTTATCAAGTCTCCCTTGAGTAAATTTGCTGTTCATAAATAGCAAATCACACAATTTAATTAATTTTTTGTCAAGCTTGATAAAATATCTATTGAATATTTTACCTAAAAATGCCGCAAATTCTCTTTTTACGCCCTGAGTTGAATTTTTCCATTCATCAAGTTCTTCATTTTTAAGATAAATAAAATGGGGATAATGATTGACATAATTTATTTTTTTTGATTTTTTATTTCTTATGATATAATTTGAGGGAAAACTATAACTGAAAAACAGATCGGGATTATATTTATTCATTTTGTTGAATCCGATCATGCAAAACATGAGATTAAATGACTCAAATGGAGTCTTTATTATAGAAATTTCTTCAACTTTAAGCCCCTCAAACGGAAGTAAATCAAGTATATTTTTATCTAAATGACATGTCAATATCTTTACAGAAAATCCATTATCTTGAAAAAATCTTGCATGATTGATTATCTCTCTTTCAAGTCCTCCTTGCTCAGAAAGAAATTCGTATATTAAACAAACGGCCGGTTTTTTATCCATTAAATTCCCAATTTTCCTATTATTTAAAGAATTATGGTGATAATTGATAACCTTTATAGTATATCAGATTTTAATTTTTAGAGTAAAACCGGACGATAATTTATTAAATGAGGCAGATTCTTATCCTTTTCAGAGATTATAGGGATCAAATTGAATTCTTCAAGTCTCCATTGAATATTTAAATTAGGATCATTCCAAACAACTCCTCCATCGGCATCTTTATTGTAATAATTACTGCATTTATATTGGAAGATTGTATCCTCTTCAAGTGTTAAAAATCCATGCAAAAACCCCTCGGGTATATAAAACATTTTTTTATTTTCTTCGCTTAATATAACACTATGCCACATTCCATAAGTTTCAGAATTCGTTCTGACATCAACGGCGACATCAAGTACCTTGCCTTTTACGACTCTAACGAGTTTTCCTTGACCATGCGGGTGTTTTTGGATATGAAGACCTCTAAGAACGCCTTTTTTTGACAATGATTGATTTTCTTGGACAAGCAATTGTGGAATCCCCTCTTTTTCAAATGCAGCTTGATGAAAACTTTCAAGAAAATGTCCTCTATCATCTACAAATATTTTTGGCGCAATTTCAATCAGCCCTTTTATTGATAGATGATTAAATTCAAAATTTGAATTATTTGATTTTAATGAATTAAATTTATTATAATATTTTTGATTTACCAAATTATTTATAGAATGTTTAATTATTTCATCTAAATCGCCATCAAAAGTAAAACCCAAATTTCTTATTTTTTCAGAACTGATTGTATAAACTTGTTGATTAATTGATTTTTCTTTTACAATTTCATATCGATATTGTCTTCCAAGATACTTCTCTATTAATTTTATCACCCTATCAAGATTTGTATTAAAAGAAGAAATATTATATATCTGTCCGTGCATTTTATCTATATTATCAATTGAATAAAGAATGGCTTTAACATTATCTTTTACATAAAGATAACTTTTATCATTTGATATTGCGCTTTCAAAATAAGTCAAAGGAATGTCATAAATGCTTCTTATGCAGGACAAATTTATTATTGTTTCATATCTGAATCCTTCATTATACCCCACAACAGTAGCCGGTCTAAGGATGCAGATCCTAAAATTAGGTTCATTGAGTTTATTTATATCACTCTCTGCAAGAAGTTTAGCTTTCCCATAATAGGATATCGGATTTTTATCTTCATCTTCTTTCATATCCTGTCCCCGGCTGTATACACTTACAGAAGACTGGAAAATAAATATTTTAGTGTTATATTTTTTCGCGATTGTTGCTAAATTTATCGAAGCTTCATGATTGACGCTCATACATTCCTCATCTTTACCTCGACGGTTCGTTGCAAAAGCATCAACTATAGCCGCTAAATGAATGACAATTTCTGGAGAATGCTTTCTGAATATATTTTCTATTTTATCTGAATCTCGGATATCAACACTTTCTATCATCATATTTTCATGATGTTCTAGTAAATATCCAATATTCTCTATTTTACCTTTTGAAAAATTATCAAGAACAATTATTTTTGATTGAGGGTAAACATCTAATAATTTCTTCAATACTTCAACACCTACATATCCGGCTCCGCCAGTTAGTAAAATAGATTTTACCTCCATTAAATTAACGATTGACTCATATTTTATAAAGATTATGATAAATAGTTCTATAATCCAATAATCTTTATTAACCGAAAAATTATGAAACTCCATGAAAAAAAGGCCAATAATATCTGTTATCATCCCAAATTACAAATCGAATGATGTCCTTGAAAGTTGCCTGAAATCAATTTCAAATCAAACTTTAGATAAAGATGAATTCGAAGTATTCGTTATGGACGATTCAGCCAACACAGAAGACGGTAGTTATGAAACCTCAAAAAAATATGGGGCATTTTGGATAAAGGGGCAAAGAGAAAGATGTAAAAATAAAAATCTCGGAGCAGAATTAGCCAGAGGAGATTTTGTATACTTTGTTGATCAAGACATGGTCTTCACAAAAAATGTTCTAAAAGAAGCTATACAAAAAATTAATAAAAATTCTTTAATCACCATTCCAGAAATCTCGTTTGGGAAAGGATTTTGGACTAAATGTAAAATTTTCGAGCGGTCAATGTATATTGGAAATCATATCTCCCAGTTAGCAAGAATTTACCCTAAAGAAATATTTCTAAAATCAGGGGGATTTGACGACGCTGTTCTAGGGATTGAAGATATGGATTTATTTCATAGGGTTTTAGAACAAAATCCAAAGATAAAAGTTATTGAAATAAAAAGTCAAGTTTATCATGATGAGGGTGAGCTTAAATTTACCCAAATAATTAGAAGAATGCGATTCATTGGTGCGTCTTTTAATGAGTATAAAAAACGCTATCCTCAAGTTGTAAAAAGACAGATGTCATTTTCAAAATATAAAAATGGGTTACCAAAATTTTTGATGCACCCATTTTTGACCTATGGATTTTTTATAATGAAGATTACCGAGGGACTTTCAGTAATTATAGCCTCAAAAAAACCAGAGAATCAAATTACACAATATTGATTTAGTCTTTCATCAGTTCTTTAATCATTTTTTCAATATGGCCTTCAATAGTATCGTTAGGTGCAAAACCAATATTTTTTGCTCTTTCAATATTGAAATAAAACGGTTCGGGTTTTTTATGCTCGGTTATAGGCAACGCTACAAGCTCCACCTTTTCTCCATTAAGATTATAATGTTTATCAATGATCATTTGTGCTAAATTCCTAAGCGATATAGTTTCTTCACCTCCAAGATTGTACACCCCGCTTTGATTTCTATTAAATAAAAGTTCAGCCATTTTTGCCTGTTCGCTATTATGAACAAAATTTCTATATTCGGTCCCATCTGTTGTCAAAGTTACTTTATGATTTTCAATTGCTTCTTTGCACAATTTATTTATAACCAAACCCCAACCCGGACTTTTTTCAAACAGTGGTACACCATATCCATTTGACGATCTTATTATCCCGTATTGCCAATTATTTTTTTGGGAATAAAATTTTATCATCTGCTCACTGGTTACATGACTCCATGCATAAGGGTGGTGATTATCCGTCGGGGAATTTTCATGTATGTCAAATAATCCTGGCCTATATACATGAAATGTCGAAAAATAAATTATCTTTTTGAGTGATGAATTTTCTGCTTCATCTAATAAATTCATAAGTCCATTAACATTTGAATCAAGTGCAATCTTAACATTCTGACAATGAAAACTTGGAGGAGAGGCAAGATGGATCATTACATCTACGTCCTTAAATAATCCTTTTAGAGACTCCCTATTCGTCAACTCTCCTATATGAACATCATGTTTTGATAAATATTCTTTCAGATATTCCGGAATGCTTCTGACAAAAAGTCTAAGATCATACCTATCTTTAAGATAATCAGTAAAATATGTTCCTAGATATCCAGTCCCCCCAATGATTAATATCCTCATTTGAATCTAAATTATAGCCATTTAATTATTTATAATAATTTCTATATTATTCAAATCAAATGATGGATCTTGACTTTTTCAGGCAATTTATCATATAACCTGACAATTCCCTTTAAAATAGAATTATTCAGTCTAAGTCTTATAATCGAAAAAAACATTTGAATAGGGGTTTTTAATAGATTGACAGAACCTCCCGTCTTATCTTCCCAAACTGTAGGAACTTGTTTTATCCTATATCCTTTTCTATATAAGTTATAAAGTATTTCTGCATCAAAGGCCCATTGGGCTATCGGAGGATTTCTAAGTATTTCATCAACTGCATGTTTCGTAAACAACTTGGCGCCACATTGCGTATCTTTATATGGAATTATTAGGATGCCTCTAGTGATAAAATTAAATCCTAAACTGGTGATTTTTCTTTTTTTTGATGTATTTGATTTAGAATTTTTACAATGCCTACAAGCGATTGCACCATCATAATTTTTATGATCAAAAATTAAGTCAGAAAATGATTTTGGAGAAGTAGCCATATCAGCGTCGACAAAACCAATTAAATCCCCATCTTTAGAAAATTTAAACGCTTCCTTAAATCCCTCTTTTATGGCAAATCCTTTTCCCCCACGTGAAAAATTTAAAATCTTTATATGCCCCAAAACCTTTTTTTTATTTTCAACAACACCTAAAGTATTATCTTTGCAGTTATTTAAAACAGTGATTATTTCAAAATTATTATTGGACTTTTTGAAGAATGTGATGAATTCTTCAAGAGTTTTACCGATTCTTTTCTCTTCATTATAAGCAGGGATTATGATGTAAAGTTTCATGACAATTCATATCTTCTTGGTTTAAAATCATTGTTGCATTCTACTATTTTTTCAATAGGGTAAATATGGAAAATAAGAAAAATATTAAATTGGACAGCATAAATGCAATTATATATTCTTTTACTGAATTATGAAAAAAGAGGAGCACACCAATCTCTATTAATAAGAATATAAACAAATAATATGGATATTTTAACTTCTTTGTAGATAGTTTATATAAGATTATGAAATTAGTTAATGATAGAAGACTGAATCCTATCGCAGAGTAGATTAAAAATGGTTTCATTTCAATATATTTCTCTCCAAATAAAATTTTAATCACTAATTCAGGAAACAAACCATAAATTAATACTCCGAGTAAACACAATACAAAAATAACTGCTCCAGATTTGATAAACACATTTTTTGATGATTTTTTATTTTCATGCCTTTCTGAAGCTATCGGAAACATAACTTTTCCTATAGCCATAGTTCCGAAAAATATCATTTTACCGAGCATAGATAAAACCGCATATTTACCCGTGTCTTCAGGAGAAAAAAACATTTTAGCGATGATAATATCAATACTGAACATCAACATTATTACTATCATAGAAATGAAATAAGGCACGCTTTCTAGTTTAATGTTCTCAAATTTTTCTTCTTTTTCTTCAACTGCATTTATTTTTCTATTGAACTCGTAAGTTAAAATAAAACTGATCATTATACCAAACAAAACGCCGTACATTGCCCCCAAAATATTAAAACCAATCAACACAAAAATTATAGATAAAACTAATTTTGAAATAGCTTCAACAATCATTCCGATACCCAATTGAGTGAACTTTTTCCTTCCTTGTAAAACTCCTCTAACAACAGGTAAAGACACTGCCGTAAATATTATTAAATTTGTCAAAAGTAAATAAAAGAAATTTATTTTTATGATCACTGATATAATATATGAAATTGGGACTAAAACTAAATAAATGATGACCGAAACAGAAAAACTTTTCTTCAAAGACTTTTTCATTAAATATTTTATTTTACCCTCTTCATTATTCAGATTTAATTTTGACACATAGCTGGAGATCAGGTTTTGAATTGCCTCCGACGGAATTCCATAAATATAAATAAATGACATTAAAACAGCGAAAACTCCATAATCACTTGGTCCTAAAATCCTGCCCATCGCAAAATGAAACATGAAATTAAAGAAAAAATATATATTCATCATGACAAATAATACGATGGTTCCTTTGCCTAGTTCGCTTCTCATTATATTACTTATTTTCATTAGTTGTATATAGAATATTTAAATAAAAAATATGAGATGATTATAACTAAAATCTGGAATCCATTGATCAAATAGACAATATCTTTTTCATAAACCTTATTTTTGAACTTTTTTAAAATTAAAACTCCAAAATGATTCAAACTATAAATTTTATCGTAGGGAAGTTCAAGACTCCCATCTTGATTTGGTTTACAAAATGATTGTTTAGCAAGTCCTCCTCTAAGTTTTAGTATTGTTTCAAGTATATAAGGTATAAATACAAAAACTGCAATCTTTTCAAAATTACCCAATATGGACATTATTGCAATTAATGCTCCAACGCTATACGTTAAAATATCTCCAGGGAAAACACTTGCAGGATATTTATTGTAGATATAAAATCCTACTAGCGACGCAACCATACACATACCCATCATTGCAAGCCATGGATTTCCAGTGAGGTAAGAAATAATTGATAGATATGTCAAAATAATTATCCCTTGACTTGCCTCAAGACCGTTGAATCCAGCCAAAAAATTATACGTCGCTGTTGCTCCTGTTATTCCAAGAGGTATGAAAAATAATACATACCATATTCCAAGCTCAATTTCTCCTACAAGAGGAAACGACATATGACTATAGCCTGCGTTTATAACAATTAAAGGGATTGAGGCGCATATTATTAACAGCAATCTAAAATTTTTACTTAATCCACCATTCCTCCAACCAAGAAGATCATCAACAAGTCCAACCACTGCCAAAACAAGTATTGAAGATAAAAGCGCAAATACAGCTAAACTATTCTCAGTACTTTTAAGTATAAATGTTCTAAATGCCACATAAACTAAAACACCAAGGACAAATGCAGATATTACAACAATTCCCCCAGATGATGCAACGTTTTTTGGATGACCATATTTATTCATATCTTCCCACACAAGTCCAGTTTGTCTGCACTTTTTTATCCACATTGGAAGCAATACGATAGTCAACACAAAAGATAAAAGAATCGGAAATAGAAGTATATATTCCATTTTACAATCGCCAAGGGAGATATTTGGAAGAATCCGTGTCTAAATATTTCTGCTGAACGGTTTCATTTCCAGTGTATTTTATTTCCCAAATCTTTATCGGTCCTTGAATTCCTTGATAATAAACAAAGTCAGGTAAATTTGCTCCTTGAGCATTCAAGTTCCTGTTTATGTATGATGGTTCGGTATGAACTAATTTGAAACCAGGGAAATTATTTAATGGATCATTAAGAATATAAATTTGCGCAAGCATTCCTCTCATTAATCTTGGAGATATGAACATTGCCGCTCCAACTTGATTTAATTTAATCCCTTGACCATTTGATTCTAAACTTGGGAAAATAAATAATGTTGCATTTATTCCATCATGGAAATCAAAAAACTCTCCGTTAATAGAGACATATCTCATTGGAATCCTATACTGCGTTCCATCAGTTTGATCAACAAAAATAACTGTCGGCTGTCCGACATTTCCAGACCCGCTTTCTTGATTTGTATTCATTGGAATAATAAACGCTCCTACTGCAGTTTGTCCGGCTGGCAATATCAATTCCTTGCCGTCTTGAATCACTCTTAAATCTTCATCGAGAGGAATTCCTCCCCTATAAAAATAATTTGTTTGGTTTCGAGTCTCCTGCGTTTGACTTGGATCTAAATTAAATACTCCGATTTGGGATAATCTATCAAAATTTTCATCGCTGCCAATTTGTGAAAATGCTCCATATTTGCCAATATCCGTCGAATCAATTAAAAAATGGGTGGTATTATGCGCGTATAAAAAGTCTAAAGCATCCTGCTGATTATCTCCAGTTAAAACTATCCTTCCCATCCAGTAATTCCAGAATACTTTTGCATTACCTCCATCAAGAACCGTTGCTCTCTCACCTATGCTTTGGACCCAATATCCATAATCCCACCAATGTCCAAATACTGCATCCTCTGGCGTATTATTTCTTACCCAGTCCATTGCATATTGCCATTGTTGATTATAAGGTGTAGGAACAAAACTAAAAGCGCTTGATTTAGATTCCTGATAAAATCCGTAATTTTGATTTGATTTAAGTGGAACACCCATAAAAGCGTAAATTGTCAGTAAAACAACAATGACGGCAAAAAATAGATAGATTAATTTTTTGTTATCATCTTTATTTTTTATGAACAAAGTGATCAGTTCTAAATTCAAATAGCCGACAAAAATCGGCGCTATTGGTCCAAGAACCATAATCAATCTTACAGCACCTCTTGCACTGAATATAGCTAAAAGAAGTAAAATCAATATGAAAATATACTCATAATCGATGTAATCAAAAGCATTGTCTTTTCGTTTGTAATAGTCTGAATATATCTTTATAGAAACTCCCAAAAATAATATGACAGCGCCATAATAAACAAATTTACTTATAAAATTTTCACCATTAAATTGACTGCTTGAAGAATATCTTGAAAAAATCATTGCAAATATTAAAATTATATAAACAATTGTCAAAATCCAAGCATCTTTTGATTTGAGTTTATTCATCATATTTCTGAATATTAATATTGATCCAATGATGAATAACCAGAAAAAAATTGGTATTGAGATTTTTCCAAGAGGAATGAATGGTCCAAAATTGCCTCTCCATTCAGTGAAATATGGTTGTCTATTCTCCGCAACAGTAGTATTCCATCTTCCCGTAACAGGTCTAAATGTGCTCTGATGAACTGCCTTTAGCTTATCGACTATAAAATTAGGACCAAAAAATAATGTTGCAATTACAACAACTAATATTATTGCTACAATGATTGATACGATGTGTTTTGGCAGTTTAATTTTATTAAGTTGTTTATTAGAAGAAATTTTTGTATCCCATAAAATATAATCTATGACAAGGATAAATAATGTCAAAAAAGCTATGCCAGTATTTAATGATCCAACAATATAATAAATAGCGTCGGATTTTAGAATGAATAGAGAAAGAACCGTTGTGGTCAAGATCCAGCTGGCATAAACAAATGACTCTTTCTTATGGATATTATTTAATAAAAAAGCGATTAAAGTTGTGACTCCGATTGTGATATAGATGAAGATATCTCCACCCCAAATTGTTCCCATAACAAATGTTGACAATCCAGATAAAATTCCTAAAGCGATTGAAAATTTGAAATTTTTAGTTTTCATAGCTTTTAAGAAAAAATAAAAAGTTAGAAACATAAAAAAGAAAGCGGCCGATTCTTTTTCTGGAATTCCAGCAATTGATCTTGACAAGAATACAGGGATCACAATCATAAAGAACGTCGCTATTATTGCTATAAAATTCGCTTTGATAATGCTTTCTTTATCTTTTCTGATGAACACTTCTCTAACAAAAAAGAAAAAACTTATGATTGTTAAAACAAAAAATATAACCGGAAATATATCGGCTGCAAATTCTACAGAAACATTACCTAAAAAAAATGAAGATAGATGGTAAGTCATATCGATCATAGAAGGTAAAACAACTGTTCTTACCTCTGAAGGAAATCCGTCAGGCACATTCCTCATATAATCCACAGCGGGTAATTTTCCTTCTTTCACATAATATTCCGCAAGTCTTTCAAAAAGCCAAGGATCTAAATCAGGACCAAGTGTCCAAGTATTTGTCGTCACATCCCAAAGTCCTGGGGTCCCGCCATAAGCTGTCCAAGGCAAGAAAATAAATTTATAGAATGGTATCATTTGTCTCGTATGATCCATCATAGGTGCAGACCGAATATAAACTCCAAGCATTATTGAAATTGCTAATAGAATAACTATCCAAAATTTATAATTTAAAACTATTTTTTGAAGACTCTCTTTCCTGATTCTAATCACGTCTTCCTCTTTAACCTGATGAGAATGATGTTCATGATCTCCATGGCTATGAGGATGTTCGCTCGTCTCTTTTGCTAAAACTTCCATTAAATCCTTAAAAAAGAACGATATTTAAATATTTCTTAGTTTAAGTCCTATTCGAAACGTTAAAAAACTTATAATACTCATTAATCGTATTAAATAAAAGAGGAAAATGGCAGAACAGATTTTCATTCAATTCGCATTGATTCTTGGCGTAGCATTCATCGTGTCTTATATTCTTAGATTATTCAATCAACCCATCATAGTCGGATATATCATTGCGGGTATGATAATAAGTCCTTTCTTGCTACAATCTGGACAATCCGCCTCAGAAATAATCAGCACATTCTCAGAATTCGGTATAGCCTTCCTTTTATTCATTGTAGGATTACATATGAACCCTAAGGTCTTAAGAGAAATTGGTATACCTTCATTTTTCATAGGAATTCTTCAGATGATATTGACTTTTATTGTGAGTTATGCTGTTTCATTTTTTGTTTTAGGATGGGGTCACATTGCATCATTTTATGTCGGCGTGGCTATTATGTTTTCTTCAACGATTATAATAATGAAACTGCTTTCCGATCAATCTGATTTAGACTCATTCCATGGAAAAATTGTCACAGGAGTTTTAATCCTTCAAGACATTGTTGCCATTTTTATTTTAATGATAATCTCTTCAACGGATTCTATTTCCGGCAATTCAATTGGAATATTTTTAGTTAAAACTTTTATTTCCGGCGGTGGATTAATTTTACTTTTATTTTTCATCGGTGTTTTCATTCTTCCTTTAATACTTAAATTCGTAGCTAAGACGCAGGAACTTTTATTTTTATTTTCGATCGCATGGTGTTTCTTGATTGCCTCACTTTTTAACTTCCTAAATTTTTCGATTGAAATTGGCGCATTGATTGCTGGAGTTATATTATCTATAAGTCCATACAGCACAGAGATAAGCTCAAAAATAAGGCCGCTAAGAGATTTTTTTATTGTAATATTTTTTATTATCCTCGGCACTTATATCAACTTTAATTCTATCCAATCTATTCTATTAAACGCGATTATATTATCCGTCGTTGCTTTAATATTAAAACCGATAATTGTAATGATTCTTATGCGTAATTTTGGTTATACAAAAAGAAATAATTTCTTAGTAGGAATCACCCTAGCTCAAATTTCAGAATTTAGTCTTATCATATTACTACTTGGATCAAGCTTATCTTCCACAAATCCCCTTTATATTGGTCAAGAAGTTTTAAACACAATCGTCATGACGCTTATAATCACAATAATAATTTCTGCTTACATGATAATGTATTCTAACAAACTCTACGTAAAAATTTCATCAATACTTTACATATTCGAGAAAAAAGGCGTTAAAGAAAAAAGAGTCATCAAAAAAAATTACGATGCTATTCTTTTCGGCTATAACCGGATTGGTTTTGGTATACTTCAAACTCTCCAGAAGATAAAGAAAAGTTATGTTGTTGTAGATTTTAATCCTGACACCGTTCAAAATTTGACAAAAGTTAGAATCCCTTCAATTTATGGAGACGCATTCGACTCTGATTTCCTCGATGATCTCCCTCTATCAGAAGTAAAAATTGCAGTATCAACAATACCTGAATTCGAGACAAATTTATTATTGATAGAAAAAATCAGGACAATAAACAAAAATGCAATTGTAATTCTTAGGGCTCATAGCGTTAAAGAAGCTTTAGAATTATATGAACGGGGTGCTTCTTACGTTTTGACACCTCATTTTTTGGGAGGAGAATATATATCACAATTGATTAATAATGCTGGGACAAATGTAAAACAATATTCATCTGAAAAAGAAAAACACATTAAAACACTGAAGAGTATGTTCGAAAGAGGGATAGAACATCCTAAGGTTGATAAAAATTAATCTTTTTAGCAAAGAATATAAATGTAAAAAATATAAATATTAAAATGAGGAATATGCCAAAAACAAATAATAAATCATGGAAAGTTAAAGTGATAAGTAGATTACTCTTACAACCAAGCGATTTTACTCCATCGTTTGACGGATGGGAAGTTGAAGGAGCGCTCAATCCTGGAGCAGTGAGAATGCCGGACGGGAAAATTGTTTTATATATTCGAATTGCTGAAACAGCTGGAGCAAATCATAGAGAACTGAAAATGTGTCCAAGAATTATTTCCAAAAAAGATTTCACAATAACTTTTGATAAAATTAAAGGAAATATTTTAGAAAAAAAAGGGAGATATATCTTGCTTGACGGAGGTGGTTGTATCCTTACACATATGTCTCATTTTAGAAAAGTAATTTTAGAAAGAGATGGATTTAACATTGATAAAATTGAACAGGCACCAGCATTTTTAGGCACGAGTGATGATGGTGATTACGGGGTCGAGGATCCAAGAATTTCAAAAATTGGAAATACATATGTAATGACTTTTGTTGGTGTAAGTGCTGAAGAAGGGATCTCGACGTACATCACAACCTCAAAAGATATGAAAACGTGGGGGAAGAGATGGCTTGCATTCCATGAACAGAATAAAGACGTTGTATTATTTCCAGAAAAGATAAAAGGAAGATACGTCGCTCTTCATCGTCCTGAAGCGATTTTTAGTGTATATCGACCAAGTATCTGGATTTCATATTCTCCGGATTTAGTATACTGGGGAGATTCTAAAGTCCTCATCCGTCCAAGAGCAAATACTTGGGAAACGCAAAGGATTGGAAGTGGACCGCCACCACTAAAGACAAAAAAAGGTTGGCTTCTGATTTATCATGGAGTTTCATCAATAAGAAAAAATCCGGAAATAAATGATAGCGACGAGATGATAAGCAAATACTGCGCTGGCGCGCTTTTGCTTGACCTTAAAAATCCAGAAAAAATACTTGCAAGATCTCCACCGTTAAAACCCCTTCTTGAACCGACTGAAACATACGAAGAAACGGGATTCATGAATCAAGTAGTTTTTCCAACTGGATTGATACTTGACAAAAATAAGAAAGACGTTTTAATTTATTCCGGCGGAGCCGATAGCGTGATTAGTGTTAAGAAATTATCTCTTAAAGATATTTTTGATTCTATGGAATGGTATTGAGAAAATTTATTTTACTTGTTTAATCTAACAATCCTCATCATCTTGCTCATTTTCGTTATCATCTATATCTTCATTCAAATTATCTAGATCTTCATTCAAATTATCTAGATCATCTTCCATATCTGCTTTGTCATCTGCGTCAGTTTCCGCCGCAATATCATCTTCTAAATCTGAAATTTCATTTTCAAGATCATCTATTTCATTTTCAATATCGTCGTGTTCATTATCAAGTTCATCACAGACATCAACTTCAGGAACCACATCAATTTGGCTCTTTAATTCTTCATTCTCTGTTTCAAGAGATTTTATTTTCAAATTTTGGTCATTATTAAAACTTTTATATGATGAAATATCTTGACTTAATTTTTTGTTTTCATCTTGAAGAGTCTTGAATTCTTCTGAACTTACCGCATTTCCTGTTAATATGGCCTTTCCAAATATTGTTCCGAAAAAAAAGAATACAAATACTAAAACGATTGCGCCAATAATAACATATTTATTTTCCATAAAGAGATACAAAAAAATGAGTTTATAAATTTATATATTGTAATGACTATACAGTCACAAATAAATCATAGTATAGACCCCTAATCTTAAATAATCAAAAAAAGAATATTATATATGAACATTCACATTTTAAAATCAAAGAAAGAGGCTTCGCTTTACGCTTCTGCAAAAATTATCCATCAAATACATCATAAACCAAATTCTGTTCTCGGTTTATCCACAGGAAACACTATGATCTCAATTTACAACGATCTTGTTCATGCATATAAAAATCATATGACTGCTTTTGTAAAAGTAAAAACATTCAACGTTGATGAATATGCAGATATATCAAGATATAACAAAAATAGTTTTTTTTACTTTATGAATAAATATTTATTTTCAAAAACAGATATTAAATTAAAAAATACTAATTTTCCAATAGAAACTAATTCAAAGTCATACGATAAAATA
Source organism: Candidatus Pacearchaeota archaeon CG10_big_fil_rev_8_21_14_0_10_32_14 (assembly GCA_002763085.1). Lineage (GTDB taxonomy): Archaea > Nanobdellota > Nanobdellia > Pacearchaeales > GW2011-AR1 > PFCY01. The sequence continues at coordinate 52,456 of PFCY01000093.1, forward strand.
ATTAAAGAAACTGGCGGATTAGACCTTCTCATTCTGGGTATTGGAAGAAATGGCCATATTGCATTTAATGAACCGGGAAAAAGTTCAAATTTATCATCAAAAACGAGAAAAATAATACTATCAGACGAGACAATCAAAGTCAATAAACTCCACAGGAAAAATATAACTCATGCTTATACTGTCGGCATATCTACAATTTTAAAGGCTAAAAAAATTGTGATTGTTGCATTTGGTAAAGAAAAATCTAATGCGGTTTATAATTTAGTCAATGGGAAAATGGGTTATAACAACCCATCCGCATTTTTGAGAGATCACAACAATTTTATGTTAATTCTTGACCAAGACGCTGCCAGATTGTTAAGTATCAGATAGAATCAAGTTCCATAATCTTTAAATACACAAAGACGAATCGTTCTTCATGAAATTAAAAAAAACGTCTATGTTTTTAGTCACAGGATTAATATTAGGTCTGATAATTGGAATAATTGCCTCAATATCTTATCTAAAATATTATCCTGAATATAAACAAAAATCTGAAATAAATTCTTATAAGAAAAAATTAATAGGCAGTATAATATGCGAATATAATTGTCCAATAATTGAACAGAATATATCGGGTAAAATTCAATTAATCCCAGATTCATCATGTGTAGAGTCATGTACAAAAGATTTCAAAGCGCTTCCAAATTTATATTCAAATGAACAGCTTAATGGCGATAATTATATATTAGAAGTACAAAATGTTATAACCGAATGCAAAAAACAAAGTACTCAAAATTTTATTTTAAATAACACAGAGTTCTTCCCATGCAATTCTCGTGAACTTTCAAAATTAAGTGATAAATTTGATTATCTAAAATAATATACAAAAACTTAAAACATCTATTTTTCTGAAAAGTTAATGTCAAAAGATAAGATTTATTTTGCTGGATCAATTAGAGGTGGAAGAGAAGATGTTGATTTATATCATGAACTCATTCGAAATTTACAAAATTATGGTGAAGTCCTGACTGAACATATTGGAAACAGAGAAATATCTATTCAAGGTGAAGATGGAATATCAGATAGTTTTATTCATAATCGAGATTTAGGATGGTTAACGAAAGCAAACAGGATTGTAGCAGAAGTTACAACGGCAAGTCTTGGAGTAGGATATGAACTAGGTAGGATTGTTGAAAGAAATTTATGGATTCCTTCTAACGACAAAAAATTAATTTTATGTTTATATCGACCAAATGTAAATAAAAGATTATCTGCAATGATAAAATGTTCTGAGGGAATATTAAGCGAAGAATATAAAACTTTAAATGATGCAAAAAATATAATAGATGAATTCATGAAAAATGGAAAAAGAGATTGAGAAAATAAACGCACTTGTTATTGTATCACATCCTGACGATGAAACTATTTGGATGGGAGGCACAATTTTAAATCATCCTGATTGGAACTGGACGATAATTTCTTTATGCAGAAAAAATGACACTGATCGTGCACCTAAATTTCAGAGAGTATGTAAGGCATTAAATCATTATTCAACTCCGATTATTTCAGATTTAGATGATGAAAATCTCCAGCCACTTTCAATTGTAGAAGTAAAAAGAAAGATTTTATATCTTACACCAAAGAAAATTTATGATGTAATCTATACTCACGGAAAAAATGGAGAATACGGACACATACGGCATAAAGAGACTCACGATGCGGTAGTTCAATTAGTCGATGAGAAATATATTGATTGTGGTGAATTGAAATTTTTCTCTTACATAAAGAGTACGCTTCGTCCACCAGTAAATCCAGAGTTATACATTCATGTTGCTAATCCGATAGCGAACGAATATATCAAGATAAGTTCAGAAATTTTTAAAAGGAAGCAATCTTTGGTTAAAGACATGTACGGATTTGATGAAAGAGGTTTTGAAGTGATGTGTTCTGGTCAGTCTGAAGCATTTGATATTCACAATTATAAAAAATGAAAATTTTACTTCTTTATCCTTATCCAGTAGAACTCGACGGTCAAAGTCTGCAGGGTCATTATCTAGCCAAAGGTCTAAGAGAACTTGGAGTAGAAGTAATGGAATGTGATCGCGCAGATAATTTAGAAAAACTCCACGCATACAAGTCTTTCAAACCTGATTTTGTAATTGGAATTGGTTATTGGGGTGACACGCCTGATGTTGTTTTATCACCTCTAAAACATGGCTTGCACGCCGTACCTTGGTTTAATGCAGATGGTTGGGTAGCAAATTATCATAACACATTTAACGAACTTCCTCTAGTTGTTACAACCTCTCGTTGGGTAAAAGAAACGTACAAACGAGACGGAATGCACGCAAATAATATCGAACCTTGCTCGATCGGATATGATCCTTCAGTATTTTTCCCTATGGAAAAAAATGATCCACGAGTATTAAAAGTCAGAGAACTTTTAGGAATACAACCCAACGAAAAAATGATTTTCACCGCCGGTGGCGACGTAACAAGTAAAGGTGCTCAAGAAATGTTTAGAGCAATTGCAAAAATTCAAGATAAAGTTCCAAATTGGAAATACGTTCTAAAAGTAAACGAAAGTTTTTCCGCAGATAATCACGGACAAGAAGAGGAGGATTTAATAGAAAGTTTAGGTCTAGATAAAAATCGGATTACGTACCTTCGCGGAGGATATTCTCCAGAATTTATGGGAGTTTTACTTAACGCATGTGATGTCTACGCAGCACCTTCAAGACTAGAAGGATTTGGAATGATACAGCTCGAAGCGCAAGCCAGCGGCAAACCTGTTATATCCATAAACGTCGGAGGACCTCGAGATGTGATAATTCATGAGAAAACAGGCTTCCTTGCAGACGTTTCTTACGAAGTAAAATTAAGTAAAGAGTGGGTTTATCCATGGATGGGCTTTGAAGAAAAACACATGGTCTCATTTCCTGATCCAAAAACATTTGCTTACAGAGCAGACGTTGATCAACTTGCAGATTTCACTTTACGACTTCTTACCGACGAAGAACTTAATAAAAAAATGAGTTTAGCCGCATCGCAGCATGCAAAAGAAAACTTTCATTACAAAGTTATAGCGCAAAGGATGCTTGATTTGATAAAGAAGAATTATAATTTAATGTAAATCATCTCGTGGGGGCATTTAACTTGAAGTTAAAGAAACCTTGGAAGAATGGCGGATTTGCAGGTTTCTATCTTCAGAGGGGGATAGTTTTTGAAAAACAAAATTTGTTCTTAGAAAACAATAAATGCAAAAAAGGTTGGACAAGGGTGACAGCTTGGACATGAGTTAGTATAACAAAGTAATACTAAATTGTCATACTCTTTATTAATCAAGCTGACTAAGAAATTCTATGGAATTTGATAAAGAAGGGAAGTTCAAAGAATTCTCAAAAATAAATGACTTATTGCTAAATGGATGTGAATTAATCCCTGAAGATAAAGGAGTTTATATTGTAGTTAGAGAATCAAATAATAATCCTCTTTTTAATGAATCTAATCAACACTATATTAAAAAAGGAAAAAAGATTAATTTAAGTTATTCAAAAACACATCTTAAGGAAATTTGGAATAAATTAAACAATCACAATATAATCTATATTGGAAAAGCCAATGGAAAGGGTGGATTGAGGAAAAGGATAAAAGATTATATTAGGTTTGGTATGAGAACACAGGAAAAAATAGAGAAGAATGGTGTTTGTCATAGAGGTGGTAGGGCTATTTGGCAATTAGAGGATTATAGAGAACTAAAGATATACTGGAAAGAGTCAAATAACCCAAGAACAAAAGAAAAAGAATTAATAACCAACTTCAAAAAACAAAATAATGGAAACTGGCCATTTGCAAATAGGAGTGATTAATAATGAAAATTCATAAAGGAAGAGATTTTAAGAAAGCTGTATCAGATGCTCTGAAAAGTGGGAATTTGACTATAACTAGTTCAGATGGTGAAACCGACGAACCTGCGGTATGTGAGATTTGTGGCAAGATGATTGGAGATGTCTTGGATTCTTATGCTTATCATTGTATTAATGATGATAATTATGTTGATGTTGAGGAAAAGTGTTTTTGTACCAGAAAGTGTTGGAATAAGTATTTGAAGAGAGAAGCAAAAGATATCGAAGCAAACTGAATATCTAATCAGTTTAGTTTAATTTATCTGAACCAAACGAAACCTTTAAAAACTTTGTTTGGGTAGAATTTTGATGAAAAACAACACACTTTATGATGTCGAGAAAATAGCCAATGCTGAAAGTATTGATGTAAAGCTAGAAGACATTAAATTAGATTCCTATAATGTTAGATTTCTTCATTTACCACAAAAACTTTCAGATAAGGAGATTGAAGAAATCTTGTGGGATGAAAAGGATACAACTGAGTTATATAGACAAATCCTTTCTGCAGGGGGAGTATATGAAGAACCCGTATTAAATTCTGAGTTAATTGTAATTGAAGGAAATAGAAGGATTGTCTGTTTAAGAAAACTAAAGCAAGAAGCCAATAAAGGGGGACTTCCGGGAATATCAAAAAATCATTTTGATAAGGTGAAGTGTAAGATACTTCCAAAAAATACTCCCCCACAGATAATTGACATATTCCTGGCCACAATTCATGTAAAAGGGAAGAAGCCCTGGAATGCATTTAATAAAGCAAAACATATTTTTAATCTGTATGATTCTGGTGGATTTAGCTATGATGATTTGTCTAAAAAATTAGGTATGGGTAAATCAACAGTTATAAGGGCTGTTGAAGTTTATGGCGCAACACAAAAGTATGGAGATAAATATAAGGCTGACAAGGAGTGGTTCAGAAAATTTACTTATTTTGATGAATTGTATAAAAGAAAAGATTTGAAAGAATTCAGAAAGGAAGATAAAAATCTAGAAAGATTTGAAAATTGGGTTTTTCATAAAAAGTTAGATGATGTTAGGGAAGTTCGTCAATTAGCAAAGATATTGCAAGATGAAGATGCCTTTAAAGAATTTGAAAAAAATGACTTTGATGCAGCTATGAACCTCATAGGACTAAAAGATCCTTCTATAAATAGTGTAGAATTTAAAAAAATTAAAGACACAATAGATGTTCTAAGAAATTTTTCAAGAAAAGAATTATCAAAAACTGTTAAAGATGATTCAAGATTAAAGTTGCTGAATTCATTAAAAAAGGAGATTGATAGTTTAGTAAAAGATATTACATCAATGAAAAAAACATCATAGTCAATATTGACACCAGGAAAAACATTAAGGGATTGCTTGTTATTACCAAGCAAGTTAGTCCCTTAATGCCTTTATTAAAAGTAATAACATTTATTACTTTTTAAAGTATCCCTTACCAATAGGGAAGAACTAAAAAATCAACACAAAATGAAAAATGAAAAATTAAGTATAAAAAATATTAAAATAAAAGACTTGAAACTCTGGGATGAAAATCCTAGATTCCCTGAAGAATATTTTAAAAAACCGGAGAAAGACTTAATTGGGTATCTATTCAAAAAAGAAAATTCACGAATGATTGATTTAGCAAAATCTATTTCAGAAAATTTTAATTTAATTCCTTTGGAAAGATTGGTTGTTTGGAAATCCGGTAATGGGCTAATTGTTTTAGAGGGAAATAGGAGAATAGCCATTTATAAAATACTTAGTAACCTCTTTCTTCTTCCTGATAAAAAAAATATAAATTTCTTCAATGAAAAATCAAAACAATTAGCAATTAACGAAAACTTTGAAGTGGAATGTATAGTTGTAGATGATAGAGAAGAGGGGCTAAAATATGTAGATTTGAAACATTTAGAAAAAGGATATAGTAATTGGCAAGAGTCTGAAAGAATAAATTTTCAGAAAAGAAGAGGGATAAGTATGGGGGAAAAAGAACTAGTTAAACACGATATAAATAGGATTGTCAAAGGTTTAGATTTACCAGAAAAAATAATCGATAAAATATTAGGGCAAGGAAATTTAACAACATTTTACAGAATTATTGCAAGTACTCCAGCAAAAAAGTATTTTGGTTATGAAATAAAAGAAAATAACTTGATTATTGAAGATAAGGATTTTGAATCAAAACTAAAGATTATCATCTGGCAAATAATCAACAAAAAAGATTTTAAGAATAATGTGATCAATTCTCGTTCATTGAATACCATCGAAGATATTGAAAAGTATCTTAAGAATATAGACCTAAAAAGAGACTATTCTAAATTAAATGAAGATTTAAAAAATTCCGTTAAATCCAAAATTGATGTTTTTGGGAAAAAGACAGAAGAATTTGTTTTACCTATAGAAGACAATTTCAAAAAGAGTAAAAAGAGCCCCATATTAACAATTGAGGATAAACTCTTTGGTAAAACTCTTTGCTTAAAAAAGGGGAAGGTCAACAATCTTTATTGCGCAATGGATAAAATTTATGAACAAAATAAATATAACGAAAAAAATCTAGAGTTGGTTTTGCCGATTCTAGGAATATCATTACGATTAATCTTAGATGTTGCAGCAAGGGAGTATTACTCTGAAGAAGAATTAAAAAAAGACAATACTCCCTATAGAACATTTTTAAAAGAAATTAAACAGAAATTCAGAGATGATGCAAAATATAAAAATCTTAGTACACTAACTTTATCTTGGGTTATTTCAGATACAAATTTTGAGAACATAATAGATCATTATGCTCATGATAGTATAATCTATACACAGAATGATATATTGAAAATCTCAAAAATTATTGGAGAAATTTTGGAGTGTTTTTTTAAAATATGACATTTTATTCACCACTTAGGTACCCTGGAGGAAAGGCGAAGTTAGTTGGATACTTTAAAGACTTAATTACACAAAATGGAATTAAGGGTGGAACATATGTAGAAATTTATGCTGGAGGAGCTTCTATTGCACTTTCTCTTTTAATAGAGGGATATGTTTCTAAGGTTATAATCAATGATAATGATAAATCTATTTATGCCTTATGGTATTCCATATTAAATCATCCTAGGAAACTTTGCAATTTAATCAAAAAAACTCCATTAACTATAGAAAATTGGCGAATTCAAAAAGAAATACAAAAAAATAAGGATAAACATGACTTATTGACATTAGGCTTTTCTACATTTTTTTTAAATAGAACAAATCGTTCCGGTATAATCAATGCAGGAGTTATTGGAGGATTAAATCAGGATGGAAAATGGAAAATGGATGCAAGGTTTAATAAGGAAAATTTGATCTCTAAAATTAAATTAATTGCTAAATATAAACATAAAATAAAGCTACACAATCTTGATGCAGTTAGATTAATAAGAAAAATTAAGAACCAATTACCTAAAAAAAGTTTGATATATCTTGACCCACCATATTACTACAAAGGAAAAGAATTATATATGAATTATTATGATTATGAAAGCCATAAAGAAATTTCAGAAGTTATAAAAAAAGTTACTAAAGTAAAATGGGTTATAACTTATGATGATGTTGGAGAAATAAATCATTTGTATAAAGGATTTGATAACTATAGCTATCTTCTAAATTATAGTGCCGCTAATTCTGGAAAAGGAAAAGAAATAATAATATTCTCTTCAGGAATGAATCATTCGTCAGAAGGATTGATTTTGACTCACTCCTAAACCTTCACACACCATTCACAACCCTTCTTAGGACAATCCCCTTCTAATAATCTCAAAGCTTTCTTCCAAGCATCCTCAGCCATTTTAATATTAACTTTCATCTTTACTAAACTTGTATCAAAAACAACCTCTCCTGTTTCTGTAACTTCTTTAGGAACATAGAAAAGTAAGAAGAAGTAATCCTCTGTTTGATAACCATTTTTTCTTAATAAGAAATTATAAACATTTTGTTGTAATCTGTAATGTTCTGCTGTGTCGTCTTTCAAAGCATGACCTCTGGTTTTGTAATCTAACACAACTAACTTTTTTCCATTTACTAAAATATTGTCAACTGCACCATGGAGTTCATTACCATTTTTATCTTTCCAACTAACACCTTTAAAGTTACTTTGCCAGATTTTCATCTTTTCTTTATCATTAAACAACTTCATACTTTCACAATGAGAATTATTACAAAGTTCAGGTGGAAGTAAATTTTTATCTCTGAATTTATCAAAATGTGTTTTTAGAATTCTATCCATTCCACTTGGAAGAGATGGAAATATACCATTTGGTCTTTTCCAAACATTATGTTTATCTAACCAGAAACATCTTTCACATTCATTCATAAGATTTAGTGATGAGGGGGATAGTTTGAATGTCATTTTTTACTATAAGCAGGTAACTTTAAAAATATTGGCTATATTCTATATTTATGAAATCTGCAATTTACACTGAAGGGAATAAATTTGAAGAAACTATCTTTGAACTTGAAGAAGATTTAGAACTTAAAATTGTTGAAAATTCAAAATTGTTATTTGGGAAAAAAACGATTTATTTTGATATCAAAAATAAAATAGACACAAAATCGTTAGGTGCTACAATTCCTGATGGATTCTTATTTGATTTTAGAGATAAAGAAGCCCCAGAATTTTACCTTGTTGAAAATGAGTTAGCTAAACATGATTTTTATAAGCACATTTTTCCCCAAATAACAAAATTCTTTGCTTTTTTCAAAAATCCAAAAAGTAGAGATAATCTCATTGAAAAACTTTTTTCCTTTATTAAATCAAATGCTAAAATTGAAGAAGAATTTAAAAAATATCTTGGAAATAAAGAGATATATCGAACTCTTAAAGAAATAATTGAAAATAGCCAAAATATTTTAATAGTAATTGATGAAAATAAACCTGAATTTGATGAGGTTATGGAAACTTACACAGATACTTGGGACAAAATGGTAAGAATTGAAATTTTTAAAGAATACAAAGCAGGTAATAAAAGTATTTTTACCCTGAATCCAGACTTTGAAGATATAGGATTTATAGAACCTTCATATAAAGATGAAGTTGAAGAAAAATACACTGAAAGTTTTCATTTAGATGGAACAGAAGAGAAAGTCAAGAGAATATATCAAAAAATAAAAGAAGAAATGTTAAAGATTAACTCTTCATTAATTTTTAACCCCCAAAAATATTATATTTCAATTAGAGATAAGAAAAACTTTGCTTATTTTCATATTAAAAGAAAAAAGGTGAAGATTACATTAATGCTTCCTTACGAGAAAGGGGTAGAAAAAATAAAAAATCATCGTCTAAGAAAATATACTGAAGGTATAGAAAGATTTTATGGTGGCAACTCTTTTGAGATAACTATTGAAGAAGAAAAGAATTTGAGTGAAGTTATAGATTTAATTCTAGAATCATATCAAAAACAAAAAGATTGATAAAGTTATTTAATTACAGAAATAGTTTCTTTAATTAATCCCTCTCTTATTATTTTCATGTTTTTCTTAAATACCCTTAAAACTTCGCCTTTAAGAGGTTTATCCTTAATTTTTATAAGTTCTTTTTTAACTTCTTTTGGAACTCCTTTTAAGTCATCTATACTTAACAGCCTTACATTTTTTTCATTCCTTAATATTTTCCATTCTTTGTCTTTACTTTTATGTTTGTCTAAATAAGAGCCTATCCACATAGACAGGCTCTCCAAGTAATAATTCCACAAGCCAAATGAAGCATCGCAAGATAATTTTCAGCCTTTTTGCACCAACGAA
>PFCY01000048.1:0-170 GCA_002763085.1 Candidatus Pacearchaeota archaeon CG10_big_fil_rev_8_21_14_0_10_32_14
AAAAGTTTATGTTGCGGATTGGATAATGGATTATCTGAAATTAAAGGTAAAAAAGGAGTTGCTAGTGCGTGTTGTCTTGTTAGAAGGGATTCAAGTACAGCTTCTCCATCCTCTGCTACCTCAACTTCAGAAGTTTCAAATCAAGTTTATGATACAACTAAAGAAGCGTG
>PFCY01000048.1:176-1645 GCA_002763085.1 Candidatus Pacearchaeota archaeon CG10_big_fil_rev_8_21_14_0_10_32_14
AAGTGCAGGGGTTTACGATCCTTCGAAACAAAAATGTTGTCCAACAACTTGGCCAGACGGAATTATAAGACATAGGCTAGGAGAAGGAAATGATTGTTGTGCTGCAGATTTGATTATTGAGAGTATAGATGGAAAAATTCAAAATTTCCCAATAAATATAGCTTTCGATAATAGGGTGAAAAAGTGTTGTGATAACCCCAAAACGAATGAACCAGGACAACCTCCAAAAATAATTGCGACGCAGTGTCCATCAACAAATCAATGCGATCAAGTTTATGGTCCTAATAATTATATAAAATGTGGAAATAGTTGTTGTGATAAAGTTTCAGAACAATGTTGTGCTAAAAATTCAGGCTTAGCTCCGACCTGCTGCCCTAAAACAGATACATGTACTGAAACGAATAGAAATGTTGGAGGTATAAATATATTTAAGAATAGCTGCTCAGGTGATGCATGCGCCCCAGGAAAAAGTAAATGTACTACGACCAATTGGGGAATTCCTAACTCTGTATGTTGTGATACTGTAAAAGAAACTTGCACATATGTTAATCTAATAATTGAAGGTAAAAGTCGCGCTGTTGCTTATTGCAAAAAAAAGTTACCAAATTGTCCTGTTCCTTGCGGAACCGATGGTGAGGGTAAACAGATTTGTTGTGATTCAACCGATCGTTGTGAAACACAAGGAGGCGCACCGATTTGTCAAGCAAATAGTTGCAAAGTTGGAGACGAATTATGTAAAGGCAATGTGCAGATTAATCCAGATCAAACTTATCCTTATTCTATATGTTGTCCAAAAAACACTTGTTTAATTCAACCAGACGGATTTCCAAAGTGTGTCGTAAAATAAATATTAAGGAAAAGTTAGATTAAAAGTTAAATCTCTTGATAATCTTGAATAAAAAACAATATCTTTATCTGTAGGATTTTCAAAATTTAAATATTGGTTTAAACTTTTTTTAAAATCCTTATCTGTATTTTTAATTTTATCAACATAAACTTCTCTCTCGGAAGTTAAACTCATTATATCATCTTCAGATAATTTATCCATATCAATCGCTCCGTACAATTTACTATAACCTTGTTCATGCAATTTCCTCTTAGTTTGTTCGTCAAAATTAGAATTGTCTATTTTTTCCATATCAGTATAAAATTGTTCATTTGTATAAGTATCTCTAGGCATGACTAAATCTCTATCTCTTGACATTGGCGTTGAACATCCATAAAGAGTTACAGCTAGTCCTAAACTCACAATTCCTCGACTTAATCTATCTTTTAATACCATATACAATATAGAAATATGGAGTATATAAATCTTTTTATAGTAGTTCCTATATAGGAGTAACAAGTAGGTAGATTTTTCCGATTAGCTACAAAACAACCGGCTTCATCCCATATTACAAAAATTAATTTATTTATAATAGAGATTTTGTTTGGTATTAGGGCGAGAGTTTACATTTTGTCAAATTATC
>PFCY01000048.1:1663-4063 GCA_002763085.1 Candidatus Pacearchaeota archaeon CG10_big_fil_rev_8_21_14_0_10_32_14
GGGTAAGGTCTTGGTTGGTGGTCAAAGTTGTGTGTTTGGCAAGTAAATTACAAACAAAATCTCACAAAAAAATTTAATTTGGGATGGAGCCAAAACAACCTAAACTATTTTAAATCCCCGCTCATTCAATAATTTATGATAACTAGAAACGAACTCATCAAGAAATACATTGATTTCTTTAAAAGCAAGCATCATAAACATATTCCTTCATCTTCATTAATTCCAGAAAATGACCCGACAGTTTTATTCACCACTGCTGGAATGCATCCACTAGTTCCCTATCTACTAGGTCAAAAACATCCCTTGGGAAGTAGACTAGTAAGCGTTCAAAAATGCATAAGAACGGGAGACATTGATGAAGTTGGCGATGAAGTTCATCACACTTTTTTTGAAATGTTAGGAAACTGGAGTTTAGGAGATTACTTTAAAGAAGAAGCAATTTCATACAGCTTCGAATTTTTAACAAACAAAAAATGGCTAGCAATTCCAAAAGAAAAATTAGCTGTAACTTGTTTTGAAGGAGATAAAGATTCTTCTAAAGATATAGATTCAGAAAAAATATGGCTTTCATTAGGTATTCCTAAAGAAAGAATTGCATTTCTTCCAAAAGAAGATAATTGGTGGGGACCTGCAGGAAACAGTGGTCCTTGCGGTCCAGACACAGAAATGTTTTATTGGAAGTCTAATTCAAAAAAACCTCCAAAAAAATTCGATCCAAAAGACGAAAATTGGGTTGAAATATGGAACGATGTTTTCATGGAGTATAACAAAGATAAATCTGAAAAATATATCTCCCTTTCCCAAAAAAACGTAGATACAGGAATGGGAGTTGAAAGGACTCTAACGATTTTAAATGGACTTGAAGATAATTATCTGACTGAATGTTTCTTACCAATAATAAAAGAAATTGAAAAAATATCCGGGAAAAAATATAAAGGGAATGAAAAAGAAATAAGAATTATCGCAGATCATCTTCGCGCAGCAGTCTTTATACTTGGGGATGAAAAATCAATTTCTCCAAGTAACATTGGCCAAGGTTACGTCCTGAGAAGAATTATTAGACGCGCAATAAGATATGGTAAACAGTTAGGGATAAAAGAAAATTTCACGGTCAAAGTTGCTAAAACAATAATTCCAATTTATTCAGATTACGACGAAATTCATAGAAACCATAAATTCATCTGTGAACAACTAGAACTTGAAGAAAATAAATTTAGTGAAACTCTTGAAAAAGGGATGAAGAAATTCAGCGAAATCGCCGTCGACAAAATCGTTTCAGGTAAAGAAGCTTTCCTTTTATTCCAAAGTTTCGGTTTTCCAATAGAATTCACGCAAGAACTTGCAGATGAAAATGGAATCGAAGTTGATTTAGATGAATACAACATTGAATTCAAAAAACATCAAGATTTATCTCGTTCGACTTCAGCGGGAGTTTTCAAATCAGGATTAGCAGATGAATCTGAAACAACAAAAAAACTCCATACTGCGACACATCTTCTTAATGAAGCACTCAGAAAAATCTTAGGTAATGAAATCGCTCAAAAAGGTTCTAACATCACCCCAGAAAGATTGCGATTCGATTTTAATTTCCCTAGAAAACTAACTCCAGAAGAAATAAAAAAAGTTGAAGACTTGATTAATGAACAAATAAAATTATCTCTACCAGTGATAAGAGAAGAAATGCCTCTGGATAATGCATTATCCTCTGGAGCTCAAAGTGAATTCGGAAACAAATATCCCGAAGTCGTTTCGGTTTACACGATCGGTTCTCAAAAAAATAAAGGATGGTTCTCTAAAGAGATCTGCACCGGTCCTCACGTCAACAACACGAGCGATATCGGAAAGTTCAAAATAATAAAAGAAGAATCAGTTGCGGCTGGAATAAGACGGATTAAAGGAATTGTAGAATAAATCAATCTTTTTCATACCATCCACCAGCAACTTGATGCCATTCTTTGGGTTTTATACCATCCATTATTCCTTGAAGATATCTAAGATTAGCATAAACTTTATCTGCTTCCGCTCTCTCCCAAACTACTGCCGCAGGTCGAACAGCTTCATGAATGTAAGAATCATATTGTGCATCATATGCTTTTTTTCTTAAAAATTCGTAATTTCTACTAACTTGCTTTAATCTTTCATTAATTTTATCTATTTCCATTTTTCTAATCTCCCAGAAATAAACTCTCTCTTTACATATTCTTCAACAGGAGTAGTGTTAAATACATCAACTAAATAACATTTCTCTCCCTTTGTACCAATAATTAATGGATCTTGAATAGGAACTACTCTAGCACTCCAATTTTCAGCTTCAGTGATGACATAAATTTCATTCCTATAGCCTAAGACATTAATTATTCCCCAAGATTTATATATCCAATTATCTTTGTTTATTGGGAG
>PFCY01000107.1:0-11370 GCA_002763085.1 Candidatus Pacearchaeota archaeon CG10_big_fil_rev_8_21_14_0_10_32_14
GATAATTGGATATATAAATCTTGGGGAATAATTAATGTCTTAGGCTATAAATAATGCTTCTTCTGTTCCAAGATATGGATCATCAAGATTCCCATTTCCTATGCTTGTCCATAAAGTTTCGTCCGATGGCATCACTCCACCACAACATAAAGGTCCAAATTCTTCGCCAGGTGGTGGAATTGGTGGCGCTTTATCTGCAGCAGCATAACATGCCCAAGGATCGTCGTATCTTCTTTGATTATACATGAATGATCCTGTACCACATGTTCCTCCAAATACTGTTCCACGTCCGTTGTCAAGAAGTCTATAAAAATTTACTGCTATAAACGGATCATCAACATTCGCTTTTATTGAAAATTGGTTCGGGACAATATATGAGATGGTTGTAATCTGAAAAAAATAAAATATTGAAATCATAAATAAGATAAATGTAGAAATAATTATTCCTCTTTTCATAATAATCTATATTTTTGGATTTTATAAACATTTATTTTTTAAAATTCTATAAAAACTTTTCAAATTATTGAATAGAATTTTTGAAACTTTGTGAAGATTGAAACTTGCTTAATTGTTACTATCCTATAGTAATTACAATAGAAAAGTTTATAAACATTTGACTTCTATATATATTATGAGATTAAATAGTAAAATGACAAAAGGATTAGTGGCTTTGTCATTAGTTGGAGCTTTGAATGGTTGCGCGTTGACACAGGTCAAAAATCATGATTATGATGGCGATAAAGGATTGTATTCGTCAAATTCCACTTCTCAGCAAGAATATAAGTCCAAAGCCGGTGAGATCGCTTATAATTCATTAAACTTAGTTCTTTTAATGGGATTATAAAATATCATTTAATAATAATATTTTCGGCTTCATCCCAAATTAAATTATTTTGAGAGGTTTTGTTTGTAATTTACTTGCTCGCCCAAATCGAGTCTCAACTCGAGCCCACATTTTGAATTGATTAGACAATTTGACAAAATGTAAACTCTCGCCCTAATACCAAACAAAATCTCTATTATAAATAAATTAATTTTTGTAATATGGGATGAAGAAAGATTATTCAAAGAATTTTTAAACCTCTTTTACATTTTCAATTCATGGGATTGATAAGAGGTGGATTATTTATTTTTGTAAGTATATTGTTATTTGTAACATTGATTGTGGGCGGTGTTTTTCTTATTTTGTCTTTGTCTTTGAGTTATGATAATGTTAACGTTCATGCTAAGGAAATCATAAAACAACAGAATATGACTGGAAATGATATTCCTCAATTAGTTGAAGTAAATTATCCCTCGATGAAGGAAAAATGTGTCAACTCAAGTTCAGCTAGTCTATCAAATGAAAATTTTAATTATACCATTCCTTGCAGTGTTGTAAATGAAAGTTCAGCGGCGGTTGTAGATTATGGAATCGATTTAGAGACAAAAGAAATTTATTATAAAAAATATGACTGCGGTCTTTTTGATTGCATAAATGGTTCTTCTTCTGGGGCGTTGTCTTTAGTCTCTAAGCAGGCAAAGTCTTATTGGACAAATAAATTCATTATTATGTTATTATTTTCATTAGTATTGTCATGTGGTTTATTCTTTTTAGCTCATAAGAAAAATAATTTTTTTATTTTCTCCGGAATTATTTTTATTTTCTCCGGATTTGTTCTTTTAAATATCCAAGCAATACTTATTCCAGTCATTAAATCTGCTGTCGGCATATCATCTGAACAAATGAATTCCTTGCCTTCAGGACTTCTAGATTCTGTTATAAGACTTTTCTTTAATAAAAGTGCGATGGTGTTTTGGATTTATCTAATTTTGGGACTTATATTATTAATTTCTGGAATTTTTTTGAAGCTGTGGAATTTTAGTTATGGAATAAGCAAGTTTTTTAGAATTGGACGACAAGAAAATACAACTAGAAAAGTAACTGAGATCGAACAAGAACTTAATGATGCTGAAGATGAGATAAAGCGAATAAAAAAGAAGAAGTGATTAAGTATCTCCAATGAGTTTTGGTAATTTTTTAGTGGTTTTTTGATTTTTCAGAGATTCCCACAATAATTCGGCTTTTGCCGAAGACCCACCCTTCCTCCCACTTCCACTCCGCCCCGAATTATTGTCTTAAAAATCAAAATTAAATTTCTTTATAAGTATCAGAGATACTATGATTATAGATATTTTTAAAAAGCGATTGATTCATTATTTTTTATGGAAAAACTTGAAGAAAAAGTTGAAGATGATTTTTCTTTTTATAAAAGTTTAACTGATTTTTCGTACGGATTTGTCTCGGGGCTCATCATAGATGGATTTTGGTCTGTTCTATTTAAAGATTATCATGAGGACATAGGATTTGACTCCAATCTCGCATTCTTTACCTCATTAGGTTATTATTTTGGAAGCTCAAGTCGGATTCCCAATGATCTAGAAAGAAGTGCTAGAAGTATTTCTTTTTATGCTGGAGCAAACATCGGGACATTAATCAGTTCTGGAATATATTTATATCTTAAGAAAGATTCAGTGTGATTATAGCTTACTTAAATCAAAATAATCGTCGTTGTCTTTGGCTGTGAATTTATCGTTCAGAGTCGGTGGTTCTTTTTTAGGTTGATCTTGTTTGGGGTCTGATTGGGGTTGATTTTGACCAAATTCTTTTCTTTCCGGTCTATCTAAATAACTCGATGAATTTTTTTGGGGTGTTCTATATTCGTTTCTTTTTGTAAAACTGTTGAGGAATTGTTTGCTATTGTCAATTCCGTCTCTGCCTTTTGATGAGTCTTTAAAGGTGTAAAAGTCAAGGTTATCTCGATTATGCTTTTCTGTCTTGATTGGAGAAGATGGAGTTGAAACTGAAACGTTAAATTCTTTAGTCAATAATATCTCTGCTCTTGAAACAGTTGAAAGTTTTTTGCTATCTCCAAGCAAGTTTCCTAAACTCATAAATTTAAGAGTCTCTTTCATTGATTTAGGATCTCTTTCTTTTTTAGCGACGATATCTCCTTGATTCACAGAAATACCATAGTCGAGTTTTATTCTTGCTAATTGATTATATTTGTCTATCACTTCTTTTGAATATTTTGCTAAATTAATTGCAGACATCTCTGTTTTGTATGTCTTTGTGATTTCGGGAGCGAAAATCATGAAATAATAATCGCCGTTTTCATATACAACACCTTTGAGTTCTTTTAATTTATCTATTATCCTATGAAGTGGTTCTTTTGCTGCAGCCTTAGCAAGGGAAGCGTTTTTTATTTTCAAACAGACTAACTTAGCAGGCTGTTTATTTCCTTTTAATGATAAAGATAATTCGGCAGTGTTTTCAAATATGAATAGGTCTGCAGGTTTTTTAATTATTGAGGAGGATATAGGAAGATAATTCTTTTTCTTATTTTTATTATTTTGACTTCCAATGAAACTTTGTTTGTATCCTTTTCTAGCAGCCATAACAGCAATAAATCCTATAATCAAAATCATAAACATCCAAACAAGTGGGTATTTGATCATGCTTGCGCTAGAGGATGAAGATTCTTTTAATGAAATTACATTTCCAGTCAAAGCAACTCGACCGTTAGCTTTTGTTTTCCCGTCTTCTATAACTTCGACGTCGTATTCTCCATCTGGCGCGTTCATTTTGTATTTTTGAACTTCGTCTACATCAAGGTCAAGGTCCAACAATACTTTTTTGTCTCCAATCTTGACGGTAATAGTTTTATTGTATGGAACATTTCCAACATTTGTGATAAGAAGTGTCTTGTTTACGATCTCTACAGTTATTTCTTGATTTACTTTTATTTTGAAAGATTTTTCTGAAGTGAATTTATCTGTTGAAGCGATGATCTTCCATTGGCCGGGGGGTTCGTTATAAACCGTAGGATATTCATAACCTGTATCCGTTGGATGAGAATCTTTCACTTCGATTATCATGTCTCTTGCATTTTTTAAAGTAATAGATGTTGATGAGGGGATTATATCTCCAGTTTGATCATGAAGTGTAGTTCTGGCTATAATAGAAGAACCAGGTTTCACTTCTACTTCGTTTATGATTAATTCTAAACTTGTCGGGACCTGTTGAACGGTTATTTTCATACTTCCTGTTCCGCTGTTTGTTTCAATCCCGTCGGGATCTTTTTCATATACCCTTATATTTATTTGATATGATCCTGCTTTTGTATTTGAAGGCAAAGAAAAGTTTACGCCAAAATAACCGTTGTTCACAGTATCTTTTAGTGAGATGCCTTGGAGTGCCACTTGATCAACAATTTCTGTTGAATTAGAATTTGTCGTTATAACTTTCGGTCCGCCGTTCAAGATGTTTGATGTTATCTCAACAAAACCGACGACAGAATCACCGTTTTCTTTTATTGCATCTCCCTGTATTAAAACTCCTTCTCCCGGTTTGTATGTCTCCTCTCCAGGCAGGACACTTAAAGTTATTTTGTTTGATACTCTAAAATCAGGTGTGATTGCATATTCGTCGCCAAATACTGCTTTAAGTTTACAGTTGTTCGCTGAAACTCCTGTAATACTTTGAATCAAAAGAATTGAAGATGCCATCTTTTTTTCTTCGCCGGCTTTTAGGTAAACATACTCTTTGTAAATTTCTGCTTCTTTACCGTTACATAATAAATTCATTGAGAAAAAACCGTTGACATCTTTAGAAGTTTTAATTGTCACAGGAATAGAAACAGGATCGGCTAGATTATATAATTGTCCAACATTTCCTATAATCACTTCCGCTGAAACTAAATATAACAAGTTGGTAATTAGTATGATTAAAAACGCCACTCTCAACACTCTTTTCATGACTTTAAGTGTATTTTTTAATTTATAAATATATTTGTTGGGGAGATAATGGCAAAGATTGTAGTTTGTGAAGTTTTAAAAAGATTGTAAACTATTTTTTCGAATGACTAAGGAAGATTTCAAGGTCACTCCGTGGGAAGTGAAAGGGAATATTGATTATGATAGACTGATTAAGGAGTTTGGAGTAACAAAAATTGATTCTAAATTACTTAAAAGAATTGAAAAACATACAAAAGAAATCCATTTCATGTTAAGTCGTGGAGTTTTTTTTGCGAATCGAGATTTGAATTGGCTTTTAGACGAATTTGAAAAAGGAAACAAATTTTTTCTTTATACGGGGCGAGGACCATCTGGAAAGATCCAACTTGGACATTTACAGACGTGGTATTTTGTGAAGTGGCTTCAAGATAAATTTGGCGTTGAACTTTATTTTCAGTTCACTGATGATGAAAAATTTTTATTCAAGGAATCGTCTTATGAAGAGATTCAGAAGTGGACACATGATAATATGCTTGATGTAATCGCTGTTGGTTTTGATCCAAAGAAGACACATTTCATTGTCGATACAAAGCATGCTGGACTTTTGTACCCCGAAGCGATTAAATTCGCAAAGAAAATAAATTTTTCGACTCTGAAAGGCGCATTTGGTTTTACTAATGAGAATAATATCGGACAGATATTTTACACTTCAATGCAGGCCGTCCCGGCGATTTTACCGAGTGTTATCGCTAAAAAGAATATTCCTTGTCTCATTCCTTTAGCCATTGATCAAGATCCACATTTTAGAGTTGCTCGAGATGTTTATCCGAAGCTTGGTTTTTACAAACCTTCAATTCTGCATGGAATGTTTTTACCTCCTTTAACGGGTGTCGATGGAAAGATGTCTTCGAGCGAAATAAATTCAGCAATATTTTCTACCGATTCGCCAAAAGAAGTCGAGACTAAAATTAAAAAATATGCTTTCAGTGGCGGGCGTGATACTTTAGAAGAACACAGAAAACTCGGAGGAAATCCAGATGTTGACGTTTCGTTCCAATACTTGAAATTCTTTTTTGAAGAAGACGATAAAAAACTCAAAAAAATTCATGATGATTATAAGTCTGGAAAATTACTTTCCGGAGAACTCAAACAGATCACGATTGAAAAGATTAATGCTTTCTTGAAAGAACATCAGAACCGACGAGAAAAAGCTGAGAAGGAAATTGATAAGTTTATGTATAAGGCTTAGCCTTAAGATATATGCACAGGAATCATTAAAGGATTATATCTTCCTTCGAGAAATTGTTCATAACTTTCTTTGAATATATCAGTTGAAATATTAATTCCCTTATGTTTTTGGATTAGATTTCCTAACTCTTTTTCAAATTCTTCTTTTGTCTGCTGAAAATTTTCGTCGTATCTTAGAAGGTATGTTAAAGTGAATTCTTTATCTGATCTATGATCTAATCCTGTAAATACAACATAAACGCAATCTGATTTTAATTCCCAAGCTTCAAGATGTTTTCCATAAAACTTCTCGTCAAAATCTTCTTGATGTGGAAATTCATCAAAAATTGGAGGAAAACCATTTCTTGGATAGGGTCGGACTAAAATTCTACCGTGATCTTTTTCTTTAGGAGATTCTTTGAGAAGTTCCATTGTATCCCATAATATAAGTTCGGTTTGATTATAATGGGGAGTAGCTATAATATTACCTAGAGTAGGATGCGCCCATAATCTTTCTTGCGGTTTTTCATACGAGGGCATACAAGTAATTTCGGAACTTTAGGAATTAAACAAGTGCTGGCGTGTTTATACCACAATTTTTGTTCTGGATATTTTTCAAGTACATCTAATAAGTCAACCATATTTATTTTATGAACTTATTATTTATAAGAATTTGTATTCTTTGTATCTTAATGATCTTTTAACGCATCGAGGGTTATATTGAATTCTTTATGCTTTTCTATAAGTTTTTGAAGAGAACTTTCGTATTTCGCTTTTGTCTGTTCAAAATCTTCATCATATTTTAAATAACAAAACACATTCCATCCTCTCTCATTTTTATCATTTAGATTTGATAATTCTGCAGAAAAATCCCTGCTATCGATTACCCATGAAACAAATCGTTCTCTCAAAAAAACTTCATCGTAACCTCTTCTATCAGGAACTGAGTGATAAATTCTTCCTAAATGAGACGAAGGAGTTCCTTTAACATGGAGAGGATAATGAGAAAATGGTCGTAATAATTCCAAAGTATCCCATAATGTTAAATGAGATTGATCACATGAAGGATTTACTTTTATTGGTTTAATTAAGGGATCAAGACTGATAGCTTGCCAGTAAGACGGCATTGATTTTCTTTTATCGGTTTCAGGAATACTCCAAGAGGTATAATGTTTATACAATAACTGTTCAGATTGAGGCGATTCTTGTCTGGATTCTTGCAAAGCAGTTTTCATGTTCATATGAATAATTTATTATTTATATGAGAATTTGTATTCTATATCAACTCTGGATAAAAATCTTTTTAGTGATCGCAAGACCTAATGCACTAAAAACCGGATCGTCAAAAAGTAAAGGACCATCTGAAAGAATGAGGTCTGAGAGTTTGTTGTTTTCCATTGTAATCTTTCCATCTTGATTTTGAATTTTTTAATCTGTATTGCAGGACCATGAACTCTTAAAAATGATACAATAAATATAGTTTTACAGCAACTCTTGAATAGTAAAACTTAATAACATCAATGCTATTCGTTTTGAATGGAACAGTTCAAAGTTTTCTCATCTCCGAGAAAGATATATACAAGCATGTTGAGAGATATGAAAAATGCAAAATCTAGTATTTATCTTGAGACTTACCAATTTGATGATGATAAAGTCGGAAGAAGGTTTAGAAAAGTTATACATGATAAAGTAAAAGAGGGAGTTAAAGTTGG
This sequence comes from Candidatus Pacearchaeota archaeon CG10_big_fil_rev_8_21_14_0_10_32_14, assembly GCA_002763085.1. Taxonomy (GTDB): domain Archaea; phylum Nanobdellota; class Nanobdellia; order Pacearchaeales; family GW2011-AR1; genus PFCY01. The sequence goes on from PFCY01000107.1 coordinate 7,716, forward strand.
GATTTTGGTTGATTCTTGGCAGTCTACAACTAATAAAGATTTCTTTAAGAGTATGATTAAAGATGGGGCGAGGGTTAAATTTTTTAGAGAGATAAAATATGTTTTGAGATTTATAAGTAAGAATCATGAAAGAAATCACAGGAAACTTTTGATAATAGACAAGCATATTTCTTATGTTGGGTCAGCGAATATAACTGGGATGGGACTTGATTGGAGAGAACTTGTTGTGAGGTTTGAAGGGGATATTTCTAAAAAATTATTTAGATCTTTTGTTCAGACTTGGAAAGACCACGGAAAGATCACTAAAAAAAGAATTAACCGAATCATTCACAAAAGTTTTAAGATAATAAGCGATATGCCTTCTCAACTTTTCACACCAACTCAAAACCAATATCTTGATCTATTAAATAAAGCAAAAAGTGAAATATTGATAATAACTCCATATTTTGTTCCTAGTATTAAATTTAGAACTGCTTTTGTTGATGCAGTGGAAAGAGGAGTCAATGTCATAATAATCACTCCATTTGAGGCAGATGTTACAGTTGTGAATTTTGTAAGAAGCGGTTTTATGGGGAGGCTATTTGAGAAAGGTGTAAACATTTATACTTATATGCCGACGATGATCCATTCAAAACTTCTTGTTGTAGACAAAAAATTCTTTTTATTCGGATCTTCAAATCTAGATTATAGGAGCTTTATGCATCTTCATGAAATCAATCTTGTTGGAAGAGATAAAGAGATGATAAGACAGTTAAGAGAATATTTCTCAGATACAATGAAAGATTGCAAGATGTTCAATCATAATAAATGGAAAAAAAGATCTTCAATACAAAGAATAGCAGAAATGATAGTTTATTTTGGCAGAAGATATTTGTAGAATTGATAGATAAAGTTATTTAAATTCAGAGATCTTGTATGATAGATGAAAAAGAGAGGGAGAGATTTCTTTATAATTAATTTTAAAAAGTCAAAGAATGAGATTCATTCATGAATATATTCAGGAATCTTTTTAGAACGAAAGTTGATAATTCTGGACTCGTAAAAGTTTTTGATGAGTTTATTGAGCAAATTTATTGGGGAGAGGATTTGAGTGTTACACAAGCCGATGAAAATTTGAATTATGGTCTTGTAGAATTAGTTTATCCTGATCTAAGCCATAGGGGGAATGGACTTCTTGTAAGCTGAGATGGGTATTTTGTTACAGCAAAACATTGTTTAGATTCAATCGATCTCTCCCATGTAAAAGTAAGGACTCATGATAATAAGATTCATGGGATAGAAAGGAAGTTCGCTTCGTCTGAAAAGTCCGATATTGTTCTCGCGAAAACTGATCTTGATGGTGAAAGAGAAGCAATGCGATATAAATTTTTCAATACGAATGGACTTGCGGATGCCCGTCGATTGCGTCAAAAGGAATTTCCCGTTGTGTTGCTAGCGAGATGGAATAATGAAGTTAAAAGAAAAGGGGGATACGTCGTTGAGAGTTCTTCAGATGTTAATGCTATAATCAAGGGAAGAAAAAAAGATGTTTCTCATTATGAAGATCATTTTGGTTTATCTTTGCATTCTATGTGTGGAGATAGTGGAGGTGTAATCGTCTCGATTGACAGGCGGCTTGTCGGTTTTTTAAGTAGTGCAATTGAAGAAGAGTATTATTCAACTGGAGTCAAATTAATCAAGGTCCTTGAGTTGATTGATTTTTATAAAAGAAGATTAAAAGATAGTGCCAAATAATTTTAAAAACACCTTATTCTTTAGGTTTATATGAAAATCATTTTACTTCATTGCGATTTTATAAAATTCAAGCCTTTGAAAAAAGCTCTGAAAAATCCTGAAGAATTGTCTGCGGAAAGATTGAAAGAAATTAATGTAACTGGCGATCCGCTCGTTGTTTTGATTTCTGTTGAGAAAGGTGATGACAAAAAAGATGTTTTAGAGTTAGTAAAAAATATTGAAGATGTCGCTGGCCAAGTCAAAGCGAAAAATATTGTTCTTTATCCTTATGCTCACCTGAGTTCTAATTTAAGTTCACCAGATACGGCAATTGAAGTTTTAATAGAAGCTGAAAAAGAATTGATAAAAATGAAATACAAAGTTGTGCGAGCGCCTTTTGGGTATTATAAAGAATTTGAATTGAAAGTAAAGGGTCATCCGCTTTCGGAATTGAGCAGGAGCTTTGGGGTTTCAGTTCGCGATTTCGAATCCTCCTCCATCCCCCGCCAACTCGCGACTTCGCCCACCTCTCATTCCTTACCCCTTACCACGAAATCGCTCGCCCACCCAGAAGATTCTGAATTAATGCGAAATCGCTCTGGAGGAAAACAAAATGAAGAAAAAATAATTGATCATATAACTCTATTAAAGAGCATCAGTAAAAGTGTTCTTGATAGAAGTAAACTAAAAGATAATGATCACAGAATTTTAGGGGCAGAGATGGATTTGTTTTCGTTTAGTGAAGTTGCTCCGGGGATGGTTTTTTGGCACAATAATGGTCTGATAATCTATAACGAACTTATTGCGTTTTCTCGGGAGATATTAAGAAAAAATAATTATAAAGAAATTAAGACACCTGAGATCTTGGATAAAAAACTTTGGCTTATCAGTGGACATTGGGACAAATACAGAGAGAATATATTTTTATCAGAATATGAAGACCGAGCGTTTGCTTCGAGGCCTATGAATTGTCCTGGCGGTTTAATTGTTTATAGGAATCAGCCTAAGTCATACAAAGAATTGCCTCTTCGCGTCGCTGAATTTGGAATTGTTCATAGACAAGAACTTTCGGGGGTTTTGGCGGGATTATTTAGAGTTATAGAATTTACGCAGGATGATGCACACATTTTTTGCACTGAAGAACAGATTGAAGGTGAAGTCAGTAATGTCATAAAACTAATGGAACAAGTTTATTCTACTTTTGGATTTAGTTATGCTGTTGAACTTTCGACAAGACCAGAGAAAAGAATCGGATCTGATGCGATATGGGATAAAGCTGAAAACGCACTTGAAAAAGTTTTGACAAAAAATAAAATTAAATTTAAATTGAATAAAGGAGACGGAGCTTTTTATGGACCAAAGATCGATTTTCATTTGAAAGATTCGCTAGGAAGAACTTGGCAGTGCGGAACAATTCAGCTCGATTTTTCTATGCCTGAAAGATTTGAGCTTGAATATTCAGATAATGAAAATAAACATAAACGACCTGTCATGATCCATAGGGCTGTTTACGGAAGTGTTGAAAGATTCATAGGAATTTTACTTGAACATTCAAATGGAAGATTACCGATGTGGCTTGCGCCAAAACAAGTCAGGGTTTTGTCTTTCACAGATAGAAGTGAGAAGTATGGGGAGAAAGTTATTGAAAAAATCATGAAAGAAATTCCAACTTTAAGAATTGATAAAGATTACAGTCAATCAACAATCCAATCTAAAGTTAAAGAAGCCGAGATCTTGAAAGTTCCGTATATTGTGACTGTCGGAGACAGAGAAGAAAAAGATGAAACGTTGGCGGTTAGAATTCGTGGAGATGGTAAACTCAAGACGATGAAGGTTGATGAATTTGTGAAAATGATTAAGAAAGAGATTGAGGAACGGAAATGAATCTACAATCCAATAAAAAATATAATCAACTTTTGGAATAATTTCTTACTTACTTTCT
>PFCY01000107.1:11505-12033 GCA_002763085.1 Candidatus Pacearchaeota archaeon CG10_big_fil_rev_8_21_14_0_10_32_14
TTCGAGTGTATCCAATTCACTTTTTTGAGTTTCAAGGTTGGGAATATTCCCCGTATTTTTTACCAATGATATGTCGTACGCTGTAAAACGAAGTTTTCTCTTCGCAACAATTTTTGCATCCAACTGGCGCATCGTACCTGCGGCAATATTCCGAGGATTCGCATAAAGCACTTCACCATTCTTTTTTCTTTCTTTATTTATGTTTTCAAACATGGTTGTTCCCATCCATACTTCACCTTCCACCACCATATCAAGCGGTTTATCCAGTTTTAATGGGACCGTTTCTAGGGTTTTCATATTTTGTGTAACATTTTCTCCAACCTTTCCATCTCCTCGAGTAGCGGCAGTCCTCAAAAGCCCTTGTTCATAGGTCAAAACCATATGAAGTCCATCAATTTTCAATTCTACCGAGTAATCCAAATCTTTTGGTCTCTCAAAAAATATTTTTTCCAAAATTTTAGCATTTCTTTCTTCCCAATTTTTTAAATCTTCTTGCGAAAAGGCATCATCAAATGACCACTGTGGAAC
>PFCY01000103.1 GCA_002763085.1 Candidatus Pacearchaeota archaeon CG10_big_fil_rev_8_21_14_0_10_32_14
GAGCAACTTCGTGTTAAGGGGTAAGGTCTTGGTTGGTGGTCGAAGTTGTGTGTTTGGCAAGTAAATTACAAACAGAATCTCACAAAAAAATTTAATTTGGGATGAAGCCAAATGAGACAAAACATTTATATTCGTTAATAGAGAGAAAATAATAATGATCTACCCAATTCAATCGATCCAAGAAATATCAATTTACAGGACATTTCCAATCTACGTAGTAAATCTTCCGGATGAGGCTATCCCGAAAATTAGAAGAGACTCTGTTTCAGGTTCGCAAAAAACTTCTTCCATTAAAAGATCAATTTCTTCAAAAAGCGAACTTGAAGAATTAAGCATCGGGGGTTTGATTGATATTTTCGTTTGAAATGACCAAAAAAAGAAGAGATATAACTGATTAATCTTATTTAACATTAAATAGAAAACTATAAAATAAGAAATATCAATTCAATATAATGAAAAATTACAAAACTGCTGATGATATTTTTAGAGAAAAGGAAGATAATGAAAGAGAGTTCCAGAGAAAAAGAGTCGTTAAAGACATCAATAAATCTCTTGACGATGTTTTTGGGAGTAGAAAAAAACAGACTAAAGGTGCAGGGCTCTTAAAATTTTTATTTATTTTACTTTTAATTTTATTTTTAATAAATTTTATTCTCGGAAATATCTGGCTTTTGAAATTATTTATAAAAGATTTGTTTTAAATCGCGGTTATAATTTTACATAAAACCTATTTTCTGTATCGAGATCCTTCTTAACTCCAATTCTCTTCGAAGTTTTTATTTCTTCGTCTTTAAATCTGAATCCGTCATCAACAATTTTAATTTCTTTATGATCGAGAATACTCTTCCCATTGAAACCTTTATCAATCTTTAACGCGGAAGTCAAAAGTCCAGGACCATGCGTTCTTCCATCAAAATTTATTGGCTTAACTCCCCTAATTAAAACAGCAGAAGCTTCTCCTTCTTTCCCAGTTACAAAATTTAACATAAGATGTTTGTGGACATTCTTTACAAGTATCGTTCCTGCTTCATTCCACATCTCTATGTTGTCTTTCCTTTTTCCATATCTTGCCCAAGATGCAGGATCGTTCTCATCGAAGTACGCTTCAGTTTCTATGATTATTGCTTTTAGTATATTCTTTCCTATTTTTCTTTCAATTACCTTTCCAATTAAATCTTTTGCGACGATTTTAGGATTTCGAGAGAAGAATGTTTTACTTAATATTTTATGATTCATAAAACTATTACACTCAAAGAGATTAAAAATACTTTGAGGGAGGTAATATCTCTCGTTTCTGTATGAATGGTAAAGAACTTACAAACTTTCTAAATAAAATTAAAAAAATTAATTTTATACTCCATTAATCGGAAAACTTTCAATTAGAGAGGGAGTTTGCACATCCTGTAGAGGTAAATATATGTTTTCATTTTTCTTATATACCCTCATTAAAGTTGAGTGGCTATTTTCAAAAGTGTCAATTGCACCATGCATTTCATTTGTAAATGGATAATTATTACAGGTATTACTATATGAAATAGAATATGAAATAGGACAGTTTTGATCAAATTTATCTGGAGTTAATGTTGCTGTGCATGATTTAGAAAAGTCAAGATGTCCATTTGTTAATGAAATCCAATTAGTAGTAACACTGTTAATTACTGGAACCGATCGAATTAATATGCCATCATGAGTTATTCCATCCGTTCCAAGCGCCCTTATATCACATGAGCTTCCAGAACTAACAGACCACAGATCTCTAAGCTCATTATCACGGGGATCATAATAAATTAGTTTCATTGAATTTGATAAAGAAGTAAATCTTAATACATATGTAAAATATATAAATTCACTATTTTGACTTGCAAGTGGCTCATATTTTATATCATAATAATAATTAATAGGCACATCTGTAATAAGAGTCGTATTTAAAGTTCCGATTTTTATATCATTAGACATAGAAGGTAAATACGGCTTATTATATCTGTTAACTTCCTCTTTATACTTTGTTAAAACGGGACTATATGTTTTGCAAGATCTTTCATTTGTTCTAACGATAGATCCAGAAAGATAATATTTAGAAGACCATCCAAATTTATTAATAGTATATTTTTCATATTTTGAATCATAATAAACATGATATATTTTATTTTCTAAGAAAGGACAGTCAAAAGAAGATGTTGAGGTATGTTCATAAACTTTAGTATTACAAGTACTATCCGTACAACTAAAAGCACTTAAAGCTGGTAAAGTTGATGGCGAAAAGTTCGGCTCTCCCTTATTCCTAACAACCATCACAATAACTACAATAGCGACGATGACAACAAGAATAATCAAAAATAATTTCCAATTAAAAATATTTCCAGAACTTTTAGATGAAACCTTTCGCCCCTTTTTCATGATAAAGAGAGAGAGTATATAAATATTTTCTTTTTTGGCTTTGGTGAATTCCTCTAATCACCAAACTTAATATTATCTTTCTGTCTATATTATATGCAAGCATCCTGATTATAACTTCTTTCTTTTGAGTCTCAAATGATTTACTTAATACTGAACAACCGTACTTTCGTTTGAGAACTGAAAACACTGTCTCAACTTTACTTCTTTGATGATAGGTTTTCTCATCAAATTTTATAGGAACCCTTGATCGTGCATAATTTTTTCCGCTCCATTTTCTTTGTGGAATGTGAGGATATGCTTTCATCTTTCTCAAAACAAAATATCTATTTGATTTTGAATCATAACCTTTATCTGCAACTACAAATTTGCATTTCACTCCATCGAGTACAGATTCAAAATCAATATTGTCATTTCTTGGACCAAGTCTAATCTTCTGAGAAAGGATGTACTGAGAATCTGTATCGATTGCTATGCTTACTTTGAGATATCGTCGGTATTTTCGTCTATCCTGACGATTCCATGCGTTAGCATAATGATAGCTCATATGATTTGTTTCAAAACCTGATGAATCTATTGCTGAAGTTATCACGTCTTTTTTGTAAAGCAATCTTTCAAGGTTTATCACATTAATCTTTTTATGAAATTTCACAAGAGTGCTGTGATCGGGAACACTTTTTAATTTTAATAGAGCTCTCGCTAAGCCGCTAAATCTAAAGAACCGAACAATCCCCCTGTACGTCATCTTCATTCTCTGACGAAATATGAGAATAATCAACTTTTGATGATTGTCATAAATCTTGTTAGAAAATTTAGAATTGTACTTAGGCAATTTACTGGTCAAACTTCTCGTATGAACGAGAAACTTATAAATATCAGATTCTTGATACATCTGAGTCACCTCCTATAAATTGGTGACTCATCCTATTTTTATAATGGTTTCACCAAAGCCTGTATTTGTAGGCTTCATCCCAAATTAATTAATTCTAACTATCTTATAAAATTAAAAGGAGGTTTGAGATGGGCGAGCCGATTACTCGGCTCAA
>PFCY01000053.1:0-11830 GCA_002763085.1 Candidatus Pacearchaeota archaeon CG10_big_fil_rev_8_21_14_0_10_32_14
AGCTGAACAATCATCAACAACTTGAGGAGCTACATTATTTGAACAATAGCTTTGAGGTGTATTAGGATTATTGCAAGTAAAAGTTTTGTAATCCCTCACAGCGTCGCCATTTGAAGAACAGTAAAGTCCGCCAACATATCCATCAGCACCACAGTCAGTATTCTTTGTACATGTTATAGGAGGTTTTTCTTCACAACTTCCGTCAATGCACATTTCTTGAGCATTACAATCATCAATCACTTTTTGAGTTACATTTGAACTACAGTAACTTTGAGGAGTGTGAGGTAAATTACATTTGAAGATCTTCCAGTCTCGCACAGAATCTCCACTTGCAGAACAATATAAATCCGTAATATATCCGTCGCTACCACAATCAGCATTAATATCACATCTTATATTTTCATGTACGCATGTTGGATTTAGACTAATCGCGTCTTCTTGACATGAATCAAGTGTCCTAATATTGGCGTCATCACAATCTTGTATCAATTTATCTTCTTTATTTATTGTACAGAAACTTTGAGGTGTCCCGGCATTATTGCAAGTTGCATTTTGGTAAGTCTTCAAAATATCTTCTTCGTCAGGCGAACAAAATTCCCCGCCCAAAAATCCAGTATAACCACAATCAGAATTCTTTACACAATTCACTTGAGTATTTCGGCAATAACTTTCAGGAGATCCAGCATTAACACATTCATCAACTGTTCTAGGATTATTATCATTACAATCTGGATCTGAATCGCATTCTATATCGACACATTGCGCCGGAGTCGAAGCGCTTCCAGGTAACGGCGGATTTATCAAAGAGGACTGCTGTCTTCCAACACAAATTTGATTTCCTAAACATTCGTTAATCACATTTGTTGTAACATTATTGCTACAGAAACTTTGAGGTGTTCCAGCCTGATTACATTTATATGACTTGTAATCTCTTACAACATCGCCAATGATTGAGCAATAATTTTCTCCAATATAGCCATTGATTCCGCAATCAGAATTCTTAGAACATTTTATGACTAAACATTCTCCATTCAAACACGATTCTCCCTCACTACAAGTTTCCACAGTCTTAGGAGCAGTTATAGAATTACATGAGCTTGCTGGAGTTCCAGGATTATCACATGAGAAAGTCTCGAAATCTCTAACAACACTTTGAGTTGCATTTGAACAATAATTTCCATCTCTAAATCCATCAACACCACAGTCGTTTTTATTGAAACATTCTATATCTTCATAAGTACAATAACTTTGAGGAGTATTAGGGAAATTACATGTGTCTTTTGTATAAGTGTTATTATCACTGCAATCTGCGTTATTCTTGCAATTGATTATGACACATTGCCCGTTTGAGCAAGAATCTTCACACACTTGTTTTGTTTTAGGAGCAGTTGTATTTGAACAGAAGCTTTGTGATGTACCGCCGTTATTACATTTGAATGTAGTATAATCTTGTAAAACACTTCCATCAGAACATATTGGAGAATGTACATAACCATCAGTTCCACAATCTGAATTCACATGACATGCAATTGGATTATTTGTGCACGAACTATCCACCGTTCCAGGATTTAAACAAATATCTTCAGTTGTACTATTATTATCATTACAATCAATATTTTCAAAACATCTTATCGGAGTGTGAGTGCAATTTGATTCAACCGTTCCCGGATTAAGACATCGATCTAATGTAAATTGATTATTATCATTGCATTCAGAATCATTAAAACACTCAACATCAACGCAAGCGCCATTGACACATAGGTCAGTACACATTTCAATGACTTTATTTTCAGCTACATTACTGCAACTGCTGTCTCTTGTTCCGGCGTTTTCGCAAGTATAATTAGTGTAAGCCTTCAAAACATCTTTTTGATTTACTGAACAGAAATTATCTCCACTAAAACCATCTATTCCACATTCAGTTTCGTCTAAACAGACAATTGGATAGTTTTTACAATCTGCATTAATTGTTCCAGGATTTTCACAAATATCTTCTGTATGATCATTAGAATCATCGCACTGAGAATCGTCATCACATTCAGTTATAACAAATCCAATACAATCTGTAAGTAAATCTTTTGCGTTTTGTGTCCAGTATTTAGATTTAGCAATACCATAGAAACACATTTTTTCTTGAGTAGTTTTACCATTAGTTAATCTTGTTCCAGGATTAGCCTTTGCAACAACATCTCCGAAATCTGAAGCTTCATTGCCCCAAATATATGTCCTTGCAATAGTTTCCATATCTGCTTTATTTTCATCCGACAAATAATAATAAGCAATTCCAACATTATTTTCAGTCGCTTTTGTATAGACTTGTAGAACTCGTGTATCTTTTCTCACATGAAGCGGAGAAGTTGCGGCTAATTGAGAAATTCCGTCTCTATCCGTCAATCCCCATTCCCCCCCATAATATCTATTCATTATTATTGTAGGATAATTATATAGTGGAAGGTTTGAAGTTTTCCTGACTCTTCCATCATCAACAAAAACTAATCTGTAATCATTTAAATTTTTTGTAGTGACATCTTTATCTTTTATTATCTCGTAAGTCAATCCTAGATTATCAAATATTTTTACTACATCACTATTGGGTCTGCTGACAACAATGTAAGCAACATCCGCTGCAGCTACAACTTGCAAAGTAAACATTGTAAGTAATAGTATAAGCACTGCCCTTTTTAACACCATGTCTAAATTGCAATATCTCTTCTATATAAATATGACTTACCACTTCGCCTTAATGAAAAAATAAAACTATTGGTTTTCACCGTCGATAAAATTAAAACAGATTCACTTGCTTAAGTGTTTTTCTTTTAATCAAATTAATATTTTCATTTTTAGACGAGTTCACTAAAGACGAAACTTCATATGATTCCATCTCTTTTATCTCATAAGGTGTAAGTAAATTCATAAGTCCATCCACATCAAAATTTTGCGGATTTATCCATTCATCAAAATGCTTTGGTTCTATTATCACCGGCATCCTATGATGTATCTTTTTCATAAAACCGTTTGCTTCGCAGGTTATGATGCAAGTGGACTTTATTTTTTCATTTGTTTCTGGATCTGACCACGTTGAATAAAGTCCGCCTAGCGCAAAAACATCATGATCCTTAAGTTTTATGAAATACGGAATTTTATTTTTCCATTCATAAAAACCGCTCACGGGGATTAGACATCTGCTTCCTTTAAATGAGATAGAAAACGATTTTTTTTCAAGTAAAGTCTCGGCTCGCGCATTTATCATTTTACTTCCAATTTTTTTATCTTTACTCCAATAAGGCAATAAGCCCCAAGAATAATGATCCATTATTCGAGAGCCAGCCACAACGACCGGAATTTTTTGAGACGGCGCTACATTATATCTTTCTTTTACCTCTCCGATTATCTTATCTAAAGAGAAATAATCGATTACATCTTCTTTCGTAAAATAAGTCGCAATTCGTCCGCACATTCTAATCTTGAGTATATGAATTATTTAATGTTTCTGTTTCATCGTCAATCTCATATCTGTCCGCAGTGATCAGCTTAGGGCTGATTTCCTCTACATACTGACTTAAAAAATTTCTTATTGGTTCGTATCCAAAAAGCAGACACAATGCCATCTCAATTCTTTCAGGACAGTGTATCACCCCCCGTTTTATCAGATCCAAAAATTCTTTACTTATATTTAGATGCCGGCAAATCTCTTCCTCACTTATCTTTCTGCTCGCGCATAATTCTTCAAATCTTCTTTTGACTCTCCAGTTTGTATAGTGCTTCATCTGCCACTGCCTATGCCCAGTTCTTTTCCATGCGTCTTTCGATATTGCTCTAAGTTTAACCTCCTCACCCCAAAACAGAAATTAAATATTCAAACTTCAAGAAATACTTAAATGATCGCCAGCACGCAAAAAGGGTAACCCCAAGACTACAAAGAATAATCTTATAATGAAAAAATCAAAAAACTAAATCGGCTCGCATCCTCTCAAGAAATTGACTTCCATCCCTTGCACATGGATTGTCGTCCCATTTATATTGATTAAATTATTTTGTTTATCAAGTTCAAGAACTGATTCCTCATTAATTCCATCCTGTCTTCTGACTTTGTATGAACCATCAACTAAAATCAATGATTTTTGTTCATCATTCTTCAGTATTTTTTCAACTCTGAATTTATATGTAAATCTCGTATTTCCTTTCTGTGCCACAAGAGTTCCTCTTCCCAAAGCAGCGTTTGATTTAGGAACATTAAAATTCAGCTTGCCATTTCCATCAAGATCAAGTCCATCGACAAGCAAGCTTCCATCCTTTGCCCTTATTGAGCAAGATTCTAGTATTGTTCCGTTTTCTATAAAGTTAATGTTCTTTCCCTGTGTTTTGATAGGACCTTTATTCGTCAACGCGATAAAATAAGTCTTATAACTTCCAGCAGGGTACAATGTTGTATTTATTATGATTTGGTAAGTCAAATTTACTGTCTTGTTACAATTATATCCGTATCCATATACCCCACAACAGGAGCCATATCCTGAACAATATCCATATCCATAACCATCATGGAAATTCATTGTATCATTAGAGAGTTTTAGTACATCAATTCCTACACAACTTGAAATTTTGTTTCCCTCTGTATCAAAATTACAAGTGATGCTAACTGGACCGGCCAAATCAACAATAAATGAAGAAACGTTCATCATATCTGTTTTATCTATAATCATACTGACATCGAAATATAATTGCTCCCCTATTGTAATATCTGTTTCTCCAATAAAAACATTCATGATCTCTGCTTTGATTGGCCCGATAAAAAATAACGTCGCAAGAATTCCAATGGTCATAGTTAATGCTAGGACTTTACTTCTCCCCCACTCCCCACCTAGTTTTTGCATATTCACCTCAGTACTTTTTTTTCCGTTGTCTGATTAAATACATCTTATACTATATAAATTCTCATAATCTACATTTAGTAGTGAAAATAAGTATATTATACTTTCGTTATCACTTCTAAATCGTGAAAATATCAAGAATCATTTATCCTTTCCTTTGCCTTTATTTTCTTTATTATCTGAATCATTATCTTTGTTGCCATTCTCATGTTCATTTCCATTTCCATCTGACTTGTTTTCATCCCCTTTACCCTTATCTTCAGATTTCTTCTCTTCTACCTTCTTCTCTTCCTTCGGCTTATCTTCTTTATTATTCCCATTTCCATTATCTCCATTATTTCCAGAATTATTATCTGATTGACCATTATTTTGATCTTGATTACTTACTCCCTCATTTCCATCATCCTTTCCTTTATCTTTGTCTTCTTTATCATTTCCTTGTCCATTATTCCCATTTCCGTTATTTTGATTTCCTTGATTTCCATTATTCTCATGTTCTTCCTCTTCTACTTCATCCTCATCCTCATTTCCATTTCCACTGTTTGAATTTGATTCATTCCCCTGTCCATTATCCTCATTATTTTGATTTCCAGTCTCCTCCTGTTCTTCCTCTTCATCATTCTCATTTCCTTGTCCATTATTCCCATTTCCGTTATTTTGATTTCCTTGATTTCCATTATCCTCTTCCCCTACTTCATTTTCCTCATCTTCATGATCTTCATTTGAATTATTTTCATTAGAACTTCCTGAACTTCCTCCAGATCCACTTCCCCTATGCCCCTGTTCTTTTTCATCATCTTTCTTATCTTCTTTAGGGCATTCCCCAAGTTTATCCCCATGAGCTAAATGAGCTTGAACAGCATTTTCACTCACTTCAATTGTATGACTTGAATCATTTCCTGTCACATGGCATATCTCGACTTTTTTATCATCTTTATGCCCCTTTTTCTTTTCTATGATAGTGAAATTATTTCCTTGCGATGTCACAACTTTATTTCCTAGATCAACATCAAGAGAGGTCGCATACTCCCCAAGCGAATGATTTTTAGTATCAAATGTTATTTTGTAAGCTAAATCATTATTGATTCCATGCCCATATCCATAACCATATCCGTAACCATAACCATAACCAAAATTATTGTCCTCATCATTTTCGTTTTCATCGTCTTGTGAATCTTCATTTTCGTCATCTTTTCCCCCCATCTTCTTTATTTTGAAATCGTCACAAGAATCATCAGAAGATTTATTTCCTAAAACATCAAAAGAACAAGAAACAACTTCTCCACTTGCGGAATTATTTAAATTGACTGTAATTAATTTTATAGGAACATTTTTATCGCCGTCTTCAAGTTCTATTTTTGCGATGAATGTAATCTTTTTCCCTAATACAACTGTCGTTTGACCGTTTTGAGTAGAAAGACTTGTTTTAAGCGCAGTAGCCGGCCCCGCCATGACCAAAACTCCTATGATGAACATTGTAAAAACAAAAGCCACCGGCTTATGAAACTTACCGCTTTTACTATCCAAAAGGGGTCTTAGAGGGTTTTTCATCTATATTTCTCCTAAAACTCCTTTAAAAGAATTTGCGTTCTTCGAAGTATATTTCCCAGAAATTTTTCATGATATCCAAACAATTTTATATTCTATAAACTATATTCACTTGACTAAAACAAATATCTTTAAATAATTAGAAAAAACCAACATTAACATGAAGCTAGTAGTACAAATTCCAGCATTCAACGAAGAAAAGAATATCAGCCGAGTTATAAAAGAAATACCTAAAAAAATTGACGGCATAGATAAAATAGAAATTCTTGTGATCGACGACGGAAGTTCTGATAATACTTCACTTGAAGCAAAAAAAGCCGGAGCTCATTATGTTGTAAGAAATAAGGAGAACATAGGCCTGGCTCAAACTTTTCAAAGAGGTATAAATAAATCCCTTTCTTTAGGCGCGGGTATTATAGTAAATACTGACGCAGACTTTCAATATAATCAGAATGAAATCTCTAAATTAATCCAGCCAATCATTCAAGGAAAAGCGGATATCGTTTCAGGAAATAGACAAGTTGAAACTCTGTCTCACATGGTCTCTTCAAAAAAATACGGAAATATTATCGGATCAAAAGTTGTCGAGTTAAGTGCCGGTTACAAAATTGCGGACGCTTCTTCTGGATTTAGAGCATACTCAAGAGATGCGGCGCTCAGGCTGTTTGTTATTTCAAAACATACTTACACTCATGAGACTCTTATTCAAGCTAAAAGAAAGAATTTGAAAGTTGTTGAGGTTCCAGTAGAATTCAGAAAACGGGAGCAATCAAATTCGAAATTGATTTCAAGCGTCGGAAGTCATATAAAAAAATCTATGTCAACAATAATGAGAAGTACACTCATGTATAATTCAATGAAAACTCTTGGTTATCTCGGAGTTTTGATGATGGCGCTCGGCGCAATTCCTATGATAAGATGGGCGTGGCTGACATATATTGAACACTCTGCCGGTAATCATATCCAGTCTTTGCTTTTAGGTCTTCTTTTGATAATGCTTGGATTTTTAACCGTCATGCTCGGATTCATAAGCGATCTCATCGCAACAAACAGACGTCATCTTGAAGAGATCCTCTATAGGATCAGAAGAGCTGAACTTAAGATCAGCGAGAACGGAAAGTGATTCGGCAAGAATAAATACGATGTTATAACACTTCTTTTAAAACTGAAGAATTAAGATTTTTACTCGCATTTAGAATTTCAACTCCGATTAATTTTCCATTTTTATCAAAATCTAGTATAATACTTTCATCAACTTCTATTGTCTTAGCAACTTCACTTTTCTCTTTCTGAATTGTGATATAATCTGCATCCACTTCATAATCTATTTCTATGTCCATTTTAATCTAATGAATAAACTATGATTATCTTTATTTAATTTTCTCCCCTAAAATATACTACTTTTAAAGTCCGATTCCCTCTCTTTTTATATGCCCCAATTTCTCTTTTTCTTTTAATAGTGTAATTAGGAAATTCAATAGTATCCGAAACTTCCTCTTTGCTTATAGATCGTTGCATCATTCTTTTTTCCGCATGTGGAGAATAGATTATTTTCATTCTAATAAAATAACTTTTATAATCTTTATTATAACATAAAATCACAACTCACTCCAAAATCTCACAACCCCTCTCATTTATTCAATCATCCAATATTCTTCGCAAAGTTGCTCATCGTTCGTGTTATTGATTGCTCCGAAACCAGCCATCCAGCACGGTTTCTCCACTAACGAAATAATAATCTCCTCACATAAATAATCTTTATCATAACTCTTTCCTCATCACTCAAATTAGTGGTTCTCATAAATTAATCCGAAGAAATTTCATTAGAAATTTCTGAGCAATTTTTCTTGTAACCATTTTGTTCTATATGCAACGTTTTTGTTACATTCCTTCCTCGCATAAAAATTTAAATATACTCACACAGTTTCCATTTATCATGATAAAATGGGAAAGTTCAAACACAAATTTGAATATAAATCAACAAGTTGAACTCCGATTTGCAAAGTTGCTCCTCCCTTATTCTAATATATAATATTTTCCTCAATTAAATAATGTGATAGCATTCAATTTTGAACCACAATGAACGTCTTATTCATCACTCGATCGTGTTCAAAACATAAAGGTGGGAAGGAAGTTTATAATTATAACCTTATCAAATCCTTAAAGAAAGAGAACGAAGTTTATACTCTCACTATGGGCGGGGGAAGTATACTCCATCTTCTTTGGTTTTATCCGCATGTGATTATGAAATGTGCATATTATCTTATTACACGGAAAATTGACCTTGTGCATTACGGAGACGAAACTTGAATTGAGATGGGTGGGGAGAATTTAACTTGGAATTATGAAGAGGATAATAGATTTAATACTATGGTTTTGGATGGAGGAGTTGGAGATAATCATGAAAACAATAATAGATTTAAATGTGAAATGTTGGAGTTGGTGAGATGAAAATATCCAATAAGAAAAATATAAAAGGAATGAAAACAGCTAATTCTATGGCTAATGTAAGTCAAAAATGGCTAAATGGAATAGATTCAACTACACTAGAGATAGCAGGAATATTTACTAATGGATATAATAAAAAATTGCATGGATCCGAGATAGCACGCCTCTTAAAAATACCACAAAGAACGGTTTCAAGAAAATTAGATTATTTATGCATTCTTGGGGCGTTGAAATATTCGCGAGAAGGAAAAAACAAATTATACTGTCTTGATAAATCAAATTCTATTTTTTTGCAGTTCATAACAATGACTGAATTATTTAAGACTTTAAAATTTATTAAGAAAAATATCTTGATTGGACAGTTATTTAATGATAATTTATACGATTCGATTATATTTGGCTCTTATGCTAAGGGAATAAATAAACAAAATTCTGATATTGACATAGTTTTTTTACATAAGAATAATAAAAAGATTGAGGAATTTATTGATAAGTCTCCAATAGAAATTCATGCGCATTATTCAGACTTTTCAAGTCTCAAACAGAAATTAAATGATAAAGATTCTCTTGGAATGGAAATAAGAGACAATCATATTCTTTTTGGAAATGTAACAGAAATGATAAAGATATTTTCTGGAGGCCAAAATGACTGAATTTAATAAAATTGAGTGGTGCTGTTCAAAGAAAGATGGAATTCGAATTGTTGATAAAAACGAGAGAGTTGGGAAGGAATATCTCAAGTCTGCTGAAAACGACTTATTAGAAATGAAAACATCATCTTTAAAATGGAGAATATACAAGCATAATATTCTTGCTACAATTCTTTTTACGCTATTCTGGTTAAAGTCGGAGTGAAATGCGAAATTCATGATTGCTCTCTAGTCCTGATCGATTTTTTTGGATTTGACAATCGGGATAAGATATTAATAAATAAGTTAAAAAAACTAAGAACAAATGTCCAATATTATCTTGCCAAGCCGAAAAGTATTGACGAAAAAGCAGTTGCCAGTTTTGTATTAAAATGCCAGCATATTTTCAACTCTCTATCTTATGATGAAATTGAGGATATCAGATCTAGTTTGCAAAAAAGAATTGAAGAAAGTAACTCAAAGAAAAAGATAAAATCCAAACAAAAAAAAGGCGAAATTGATTTAAATTCTAAAAGAGGGACGGATGATGGGAACAAAACATGAACGTCCTTTTCATAACCCGTTCTTGCAGTAAGCATAAAGGTGGGAAGGAAGTTTATAATTGGAATACGGCGGTGAAATGGAATAAACTTTATAACTTGAAAAGGGTGAGGAGAAGGAGATGAAAGAATTTGACTATTATATTTTCATAGATTATTCTGAAAATCTTATTGGTTATTCTATTATTGAGAGTAAGAAGTTAATAGAATTACTTCCGAAGATAATGAGGTTTAGACATTATAGGTCTGCAATGAACCAAAAATTATATCTGAAGCACATTAAAGATGCTATCAAAAGAGATGACATTAAATCTTCATTTTTAAAACTCAAAATTAAGGAAATGCATAAGAATATGGATATTTATCTTGATGTACTTGATTTTCTAAAAAAACATGATAAGTGTATCCTCTTTATTTCAGTTGATAACTCTCAATATATTCCCTTTAGAAAAATGGTGAATATTGTTGATGGGGATAATATCATCATTAAACAGGAAAGCGAGCTCATAAAAGGTACTCCGGAATATCAAGCAAGTTTAGTCTTAGATAATTTACTCAATATAGAAAGGTTGAAACAAAATGATAAATAGAATAATCAAAAC
Organism: Candidatus Pacearchaeota archaeon CG10_big_fil_rev_8_21_14_0_10_32_14; assembly: GCA_002763085.1. Classification (GTDB taxonomy): domain Archaea; phylum Nanobdellota; class Nanobdellia; order Pacearchaeales; family GW2011-AR1; genus PFCY01. Next base: position 10,659 of record PFCY01000053.1, read on the forward strand.
ATACAGGGTAAGAGCATCCGTCTATCCTACTCCCCATAACAAGATATGGCTTTCGTCAGGTCGCGTTTCCCTATACTGTTATTCAAGGTCATTGGAATATTTAAATGTTTCTTATGTGGGGGAAATTGAGAAATATGGGGGGTGGGGGAGATGAAAATCCTTTTCATCACTCGATCGTGTTCAAAACATAAAGGCGGGAAGGAAGTTTATAATTGGAATACGGCGATGAAGGGGAATAAACTTTATAACTTGAAAAGGGGATAGAGGGGGATATGAAACCCAAAAAGAAAGTCCTTGTCATGGCGTGGGGGGTGGGGAAGTCCGCTTACAGCGAAAAGTATATAAATAAATCTAGATTTAGTATACTAGAATGTTCCCCAGTGATCTTACAAGGTCGCTGGATGATTTTTTCTTTAAACGATTTTGTCAAGATAAATGGAGGTATTGTCTAGTGGAAGATACTGTTGTTTTTATTGATGAGGGATTTCTTGATAAATTAACTAGGCTTCTAGGAGAGGGTATTAGATTGAAGTATGACAAAATAAAGTTTGCAACAAGGATTTCTAATAAACAAAATTTATCCTGTAAACATTTGTTTTACTATACTAGTCCCCCCTTTCAATCTTCTTTTACTTCGAAAGATGAAGAGATTAGAAAAAAAGGATATGATAAATTTATTTCTGTACTTTCAAAGAATAGAGATATTACAATTAGAGAAGGAAGAGTACAAAAAATAACGAATGAGAAAGGAGAAATTGAATATAAACAAAAAGGTGTAGATACTCTTTTAACGATTGATGCAAGTCATATAAAAGAAGATTATCCTTTAATTAAAAAAATTGTTTTAGTTTCATCTGATACTGATTTTTGTCCAATTATCAAAGATATAAAAGAAAGATATGGGATTGATGTTATCTTATACAGTTATTTTGATAGAGAAAGGAAATCAAAATTCTCATTATCTAATGAATTGCTCAAATGCTGTTTAAAATATGTTCAACTCACTAAAGAAGATTTTACATCTTGTCCTATTGTAAAGAACATAGATAATAATAAAGATGTAGTTTCAGGAAATAGAACATGAACGTCCTTTTCATAACCCGTTCTTGCAGTAAGCATAAAGGTGGGAAGGAAATTTATAACAGGAATTTTATTACGGCGCTGAAGAGGAA
>PFCY01000053.1:11886-13528 GCA_002763085.1 Candidatus Pacearchaeota archaeon CG10_big_fil_rev_8_21_14_0_10_32_14
GATTGTTTTAATGGAGGATACTCTCATTTTTGTTGATGATGGATTTTTTGGACTGGTTAAAAAGTACTTTCAAAAAGAAAATAGTAAACCAAAAAAATATCTACAGACTTTTAGAAATATATGCATCAAAGAAAATCTAAATTTAAATCATCTCTATATCTATACTGCTCCGCCTTATCAAAGTTCTAAGCCAACTGAAAAAGAAGATTTCTTGATGAGTCGATATCAAAGCATGACAAAAATGCTGCGAAGAAAGAAATGGATTACACTCCGAGAAGGAAGATGTCAAAAAATCGTAGATAGAAATGATGAGATAGCGTTTTCACAAAAAGGAGTCGACGCCCTAATAATTCTTGATATATATGATATAAAAGAACATTATCCCCATGTCAAAAAGATAATTCTCATAGCATCCGATTCTGATTTTGTTCCAGTCATTGAACGAATGAAACAAAAAGGGTACGAGATCGTTCTTTATACGTATTTCGAGAGAAAACGAAGTTCAAGATTCTCAACTTCAAATCATCTCTTGAAAGTCGCATCACGATGGGTTAAACTAAAAGCAATTGATTTTGAAGATAGGAAAAATAAAAGTCCAGATGGAGTATTATAAAATGAACGTTCTTATTCATAAGTTGGTCGTGTTCGAAGCATAAAGGCGGGAAAGAAACGATCTAGAAAACTGTTTAAACTAAATCGATCTTATAAAATAATTAAGTCCATAGGATCTGAAAGGATCCTGTGCTATCTTATTGACATCGATAATTATATAAATAATCTAGTTCTATACATTTTATGGAATCCAATGAGATAAGAGTTAAATTCATGAATGGTCGTTTTGTACCTTTGGATAGTGTTAGCTTTAAAGAAGGAGATGTAATGGAAATTGAAATATTGTCCGAAGAAAGTAAAGAATTATCTTGGAGAGGATCATTGAAAAATATAAAGGCAAATTCTGTTGACGTTCAACATCATATAAAAAATGAGTGGTGAAGGTTATCTTATTGATACAAATATCTTCCTGGAAATTCTCCTTAATCAACAATATGCTAACGATTGTGAAAAACTTCTTAAAAAAATAAGTAAAAGCAAAGATTCCTTTTATGTGAGTTCTTTTACATTACATTCAATTGAAGTTATAATGACAAGAAATAAACAAGAAATAGCACTTGTAGACTTTCTTTTGTTCTTTGATAAGAGTAAAATTATTAGGATTGATACCTCTACCTCTGATGAACAATACGCATGTAAAATAATGAATGAATCTAAACTTGATTTTGATGATTCTATTCAGTTATCTTTATGCAAAAAGTCAAATTTGACAATCGTGAGCTATGATAAGCATTTTGATAAAACTTCTATTAAAAGAATAGAACCTTCAGGTCTTCTTTGATTTTATTTATTTATAATAGTTGTACACTCTTTGTGGACAACTCCCTTTCTGCTTAAATCTTCCCACATAAAAATTTAAATATACTCTGAAGGCCTCTTTTTATCATGATAACTTGGGAAAAAACAAGGAAAAATATAATCAAAACAATGAGGATCGTAGCATGAACGTCCTTTTCATAACCCGTTCTTGCAGTAAGCATAAAGGTGGGAAGGAAATTTATAACAGGAATTTTATTACGGCGCTGAAGAG
>PFCY01000057.1 GCA_002763085.1 Candidatus Pacearchaeota archaeon CG10_big_fil_rev_8_21_14_0_10_32_14
GAAACTAGCCCATTTTTATAATCAATCGAGAAATAAATAATTTGCGGGAAGAAACTCACCCCATCTTGAAAGATGGAGATTTCTTTTTATTTCACTTTCCTGATCTATTCTTAAATGAAGATGAACCATCAGTCCCAAAATGACCGACTTCACCATGAACGACTGCAAAGTTTTGTGTTTCAGTTTCAATGGGATCAGAATGTGGCGTACACTCTATCCCTGTATTAATTTTTTGTCCTGGAAGAATGATTATCTCCCTTGACACTAATCTGCTTCCAACAACAAATGACGCTGTCAGAACTCTTGATCCTCCGTGTTGCAAACTCATTCCGACTCCTTTTGTCTCTGGCGTTACAACTGTGCCTGTTTTTGATTTTTTGTTTTTCATGATCTTCCCCAAAACCACTGAACTTTTTCGTCCTGCCATGCAAGACTTCCCCCATGATTTTGTTAACAATTTTCTATTCAATTCATCATGTATTAATATAGAATCTAAATTATCCCCATCTTGGATGTGGATGAGGGATAAGAACTCTATTCGCTTTAGATATTTCAATCGAAAACCTGCACGCTTCTTTTGACGCTTCCAAAATCTCATCAATGATTTGCGTGAACATCTCAACATCCTCTTCAGAAAGACTTCCAATATCTTTTCTATTCCATTTTGTTGTTCCAGATTGCCCAATATTTCTTCCCCATTCAAGAGTATCATTGAATTCTCGCATATAACACCATAGCGTTGTGAGATTTTGTCTCAAATCGTCAAATCCGCCAGGAAGAGGAACGTATGCACTTGCCTCCATGTAAAATTTCATCACTTGACTTTTGAATTTGGAGTTAATTGTTTCGATCCAAAATCTCCATTCATTATATTTCGTTTGTTCGTAAAATTTCTCTGATAAACGATTCAGTTCTGGAAGTTGTTTTTCTATAAGTTGAACCGCTTTTTGATATTTTCCAAGTTCTCTATCTCTTATAAAAAATTTGACTATCTCAGAATAAACAATTACCACAAAAATTATAATTATAGAAAAACCACCGCCAATAATCACTGCTAAAAATAAAGAAGATAATATAATAATTGAAATGTTACCTGCAACATCTCCAAGAGTCATGACTTACCTCCTTTTGATTTTTGAAACGGTTTTAGTTTGATTTAAACAATCTACAAATTCGTCGTATTCGTCACATTCATTACCAAATTGGGTATATCCATACTTATCGGTCCTGAACTTGCTGAATCTGACGAAGAACTAGAATGACGACTCTTTGAGTCCGTTGATTTGGAATGTTCACTTATAAATCCCAACTTTAATTCATATAGCTGAATATCATCACATAAAGAATTAGCGCAAGAAAGAAGCTCAAAAATTTTCACCCAATCTTTTTGTTCATTCACTTGAGATAATTTTTTCGCTTCCTCATACCTCTCTCTTGCCTGCGCAAGTTTTTCCTTTTTTTAGATGAAGATTTAGCATGAAATATCGATTTCTCAATCTCTAAATAAACCTCTTCAAGAAGTGCAGGACCTTCTCCTAGCGCACGCTCTTCTAAAAGTTTTTTCTCGTATTCTGACACATTTCCCTCCTTCTTTAGTTACTTTCCGGTCTAAGATACCATCCAAAATGCGGATTTGATGTTTTCTTTGGCGGCGCAATTTGAGTTTTATGTTTCACTTTTTGCGCCGAATCTCTCCTCCCATAAATCTTAACTTTATCTCGTTCAACCTTAAGTGCGAAGCGTCCGCATTTATCAAAAACAATCAAAGTCCTTTGCGAAATCGAGTACGTTCGTCTTTCAAACCAAAGCTGACTTCCGACATTGAGTTGATACGACGGATAAATATACAGATACTTGAAATCGTTAATATTCTTTTTCGGCAGATAATTTACATAATCAAAGTACTCAACGAGCGGATACGTTCCGATAAGACGCCAAATATTTTTTTGCTTAACGTTTTCAATCGCTGTCGAATCTTTGACGCTAGAAAGCGAAACGGCAGGGAATGTTTTGTTTCCACTAGAATTAATATGGATAAATTCAGAAAGATTTACTGTCGGAGAAACGGTCATTCCATTTACTGTAAGTTCGGTTGAATAAGCTTTCCTACTACAAGTCTTAAATGCAATAAAGATAAATACGCAAAGCACAATAACGAGAAGATTGTGATTTGTTTTTTTGTCAGTGGTCACGATTTGTTTCCTTTCGTCTTTGGAAGTTTGATTTCACGGGATTTTTATAATTTCTTTTAAGATTTTCATCTTATCTGGGAATTTTTTTCACGATATTCACAGTATTTATTCCACAGATAGAGTCCAAATGAATAATTAAAAATCGTATAAAGAATTCCTCCTATTAAAGAGAAAAAGTTAATTTGATGATACGAACTAATTTGAAGATGGGGTGGAAAACTGTTTAATATAATGATAATACCCAAGGATGTAGATACTATCATTACAGAAATAAAGACGAATGCAATAGTCACAATAATACAGGTCGCGCCTAACTCCTTTAGATTTTGTACGATTTTTTCACGCACGATCTTTTTCATTTCGTTCTCTCCTTATTTCTTCTTTATATCCCGGAGAAGGAATTATAATCGGACTTCTAACATAAGTTCTTATGATTTCAAGTTTACTTTTTTCTTTTTTGTCTTCCATTTCATCTCCCCATTTTTTGATCGAGAAGACCTTTTTAGTTTTCTCTCAAGAAATCTGCAGTTTCCCTCGAAAGAATTTATTGAAGAATTAACTTTTGTTTTTCTTCCTCAGTATTTCCTTCGCATACATAATCATATCTTTATCTTTAGAAGTCACATCATCTGTATCAGATTCCTCCAAAATTTTGTACCACCCTGATCCCATACCATCTACAATCTTCTTAAGCCTTGGAATAAATATTGCTCCATACCTTTTTCCGTAAGCCAGAAGACGTTTTGTCGAGGTATTATAGGTGAGTCCAATTTCACACGGATGATTTCCTAAATAAAATCCTAAATATGTTTTTCCATCACCGAAATATCTCACCCTAACAAGAGCACCGATCTTCACCTTACCTTCTTCACTAGGTAAAACACTGCTTACTTCAATACTTTTAACAACCATATCAAACTCAACTTTCTTTGTTTCTCCAAGTATGCGATTCATGAAGTTTTCCTTTCGTTTTTCAGACTTTCGATATTTATTCTAGTTGTTTAAAAAATCCATAATCTTTCAATAACGTGATGATGGCCAGATTGAGTGACGCCGGCACAAGAGAGGTGAGTGGAATGGTCGCAATCGCTAATGGTATCCTGTAATAGATCACGACATAAATGGAAATCAAAATACAAATCCCCAAATACCGCAAAAGAATCTTCTCCTCGTTTGCGCTTATCGTTTTGGATGTATTTTCGTTTATCACATCTTCCACCATTTTTTGAAGTTTGATAAAGCATTTTCTAAAAAGTACATGAATGCAAAAGGAAAGGCAATAATCGATCCAATCAAAAGGATAGAAACACCATCATTAGAATATATTTTGTATAAATAAAAATCCACATATAATAAAACTCCCATAAATAGAAGAACCTCAATGCTTTTAGAAAAATTTATTAGACACTCTTCTTCAGTTAGAGGTTTTTCAACTTTTGTTGTCTGCGTTGCTTCGTTCGTCATTTTTGTTTCACCTCGTTTTTGGAGTTTGAAAAAGTCACAAGCGACTTTTAATTCATTTCACAGAATTCTTCAAGAGATGGATTGTTAGTCTTCTGAAACTTCTGATGAGGGAGATACTATTTTCTTCTTTATCGAACTTCTTGAAAAGATCAGTAAGTTTGAGAATTTGATTTTGGATCTCAATCTGGCACTTGAGCATCTCTTCGTAGTTTTTGTTTGCTTGAGCAATAAAGAAACATTTTCTTGCAAGATGAAGATTTTCTGAAATGGATCTTAAGAGATTTGTTAGTCTTTTAGCTCCCTGCTGACTAGGGGGGTTATCAATTTTCTTTACAAACCTTCTGATACGCCAAGTTTCATCTCTTTTGGATTCATGTTTTTCTCCCTTTCTTTCTTTTTAGTTTCCTATTCACTCAGCGCTTTTGAAATTGATAGGATTATCTTTTCAAACTTCTTAAGAATAGAATTTTTCTTGTCATAATATCTATCAAGCCGTCGATAAATGCGATAAAGTTTTAATGTTAGTTTGCACATTTCGATTCGAATATAAAGTAAATCTTCGTTCTCATTTTCACCCTGAAAAAAATTGTATCGAATACGTTCCCGCCTCAGATCTTCTTCAATTGATCTGATTTGCTCTGCAATTTTCGTTCCAAACGGAGTCGGAGTTTTTTTCATGATCAATACAGCAAGTTTCCTCAAAGACGAAAGCTTCATTTTTTGTGGGTTCATGATTGATCCTTTCTTTCAAGTTTGTAATTTTTATCGAGTTAGGTAATCGTATTCGCTGTTCAGCTATTTATCAAGAATCTTAGTTTCAACTTCTTCTCCTCTAACCCCATAACCTTCAACTACTTCAAAATAACCTACATCAGCAAGCTTCCAAATCTGTGCATAACTTCCAATCATGATAACAATAATTTCGGCGCAAAGAAGTAAACTTACAATCAGCGTCGCAATAAAACAACCAAAATAAAGCGCGATCAAGAAAACAATCACCGTTCCCCAAAACAAAAGTCCTATAGTCTCTCCAAGTGTACAGATTTTACTCATGATTTCTTTGTTCACGATTTTTCACCTCGCGTTTTTATTTCTTCAGAGTCGTCTCTCTGATACGATTTTGTAAAACAAGTACCGAAAAAAGTTAACATATAACTTTTAATTTAAGTCAATATTTTTTAGAAGTCAGGACTTTATCTAATAGTTCAGGTAAATTTCTAAACAGACATTCATAATCAATAATAGCAATCTGATAATCTATATTGATCCTATAATAATCTGAAACTGCATCGAAATATTCGTTTTGCTTTCCTAGTAAATCTCTAGAATCATTTCTTCCAAACTCTTGAAGTTCATCAAGTATTTCTAATTCTCGTTTTTTTTAAACAAGCATATTACGAGAATCACTTACTTTTTCAAGAAGTGCATTTACACGCGATAGAAGTTTATTAAGTTCAATGATTACACGATATTCCTCTTTTTTTAATTTGAGTGTATGAATTGGAAGATTAGAACGATTTGCGACGACTCTTGCTTTTTTTACATCAGGATCTCTTTCAAGAGCTAATTTTAACGAGTTCTTCGAATATGGGAGAGGGGGTTTATAATCTGGAATGACTGTTGGAATTAATGGAATTTTCAAGGCTTCATTTTCTCTAATGAGACCCATGAGTCTTCGAATATCATCCATCTTATTCTCAAGTTCCAATTCTGCTTCAATGACTTTTACGATTCGAAATAAAACTGCATCGTTTGCAATAGATGAGTTCCATCCGATTGTCATATCTGGATTCGGATTGTATATAATTTTTGATTCTATGAAAATCTTCGTTGCAGAAGCAAGCATCAGTTTTCTTGAAATGAGATTGAAATGAGCATAAACAAGTTCACAATAAGCTCTGTTTGCTTCCCTCATTTTATCGTAAAACAAAGACTCTAAATTGTCATTATTTCCATCTTTACGCGCAATAGCAAGATCAGGATTATCTGCCAGCATGTAATGAATAACCCCGTTAAGATCGGTAACCCTTGCTCCTGTTGGAACGTTGATTTCATCTCTATACAATGCATTTTTCGATTCATCAATAATTTTTTCAAGATAAGTTGAATCTAAAACTTCAATGTCTAGATATTTTTTGATAAGTGAATCAGTATCAACCTCTTCGGGAACTTTGTAATCATCGTAATAAAAAACATTCTCAGGACGATAAGTTTCATATTCTTGACTGTAAGATGATCTTCCATAAAATACTGCAACAAAAACTATGAGTACAAGTTTTTTCATCGCTTTTCTCCTTCTTAGTTTTTCTTCATTAATTCATTATCTGGAATAAATGGATGATATAATTTCCAATTGATTCCCTGAGAAAAAATAATTGTACCCTGAACGCACTCGAGTTTTACATGCGCGAGAAAATAATCTATGACCGTCCTTATTTCATACAGTTGAGCTTGTGAATATTCACTTTGAGTATTGAGCAAATCCACCGAAGTCGTTACACCCTGATTATGACTGATCTCCTGTTTACGAAGATAAGCTCTTTTCGCCTCGACTAATTCTTTAGCACATAGAACCCTTCGCTTGAGATTTTCAATGCTCCTTACACATTTTCTTATTGCATAAATGACACGATCCTCTTCGTTTTTTGCTGCCCTAACTTTTATAGGAAGATGATTTGATCTGATTTCTTCTATTCGTGCTTTTTTAACATATGGATCATATTCAAGTGCAAATTTTAAAGAAAGTGTTTCATCAATATCTACATCAACAAATCTTGGTGGATCTATTGGAACCAATGGAACTTCCCAGTCTGGTCTGTCTCTATCTATTGAAACAATTTTTCTTAAAACATCCATAGCATTATCAAGATCAAGTTGGGCTTCGACAACTTGAATATCTCTAAACTTAACCGCGACCTGTGCTTCGTAAAGATCTATTGTTATTAAATCTCTATATTTATATCTGATCATGTTCTCTCGAAGAATATCAACTCCTAAAGCGAGCGACTGTTGCCTAATAGCAAGTTTGACTCTGGCATAGACAAGTTCCCAATAAGCAATATGTGCATCTCTGATTTTTTCAGTAGTAAGTTTTGTTTGTTGATCCTTATTCAATTTTTTTAAACCAAGATTTAATTCATGATTATTTCTCAAAGTTTCTTTGACGATATCAATAAGTTTTATAGGTCTTGATCCGGCAGGCACAATAATCTTTGTTGTATCAATGATCTCCTGGGCATGTTTGAACATTTGAAGAGCTGTAGTTGAGTCGTATATGAGAATAGGTAAATTACTTGTTAGAGAATTCGTATCAATTTTTTCATCTTCTCCATAACAACTTGTTCCAATAAAAGCAAACATAACAAAAAGGATTGCTTGTGTAATTTTTTTCATCGCGTCTCTCCTTTAGAGTTTTTCGTTTCTTTTCTTATAGGTCCTTTATACGCTAATACAATAAGAACAACAAATAAGATAAGGGAAACTATAACTAACATAGATTCTGAAAATTTTGTTATCCACGATTCTGAATAAAAATAATTGAGAACAATGTATAAAGCAAAATCTCCAAAAAATATCCAAACGAGAACATCTAAGATTTTGTTTTCAAACATGTTCGTTTTCTCCTTATTTTGTTTTTGTGTTCTCTTTTTTGACTTAAGTTCGTTTAAATCAACTTCACCGTTTTTATCGATATAGATGTTTATTAGCCTCAAAACTTATTTATCCACACAAGTCGATGTTCTGTTTGGATGGAGGCGACATTTACGAACTCGAGTATTTGTTTACCCCCTCACATCAAAAATAAATCCATAACTAGAAACATTACAATCTCCCCGACGAAAACAAGATACATTTTGATCGTGAAAACAGATACCCCCGTTGTCATCAAAGAACCGATAAGTGCAATCAACGTTATCCAAAAAATGATCATAGTCATAAAATCATACCGCGATTTTATTTTTTCGTAATTCATGTTCGTTTTCTCCTCATTAGTTTTTCCTTTTTGTTTTTCACAAACTCGCCCAAAAATCGTCAAGCCATCTTGAAGTTTCTGGATTGAGTCCTTGAGCTCTTAAAACTTTATCTTGAGCAGCTCGACGTGAAATGACCCTATCCTTTGGATTAATTGATTGAACTTTAGGTGTAGCCTGAATTCTCCCCCTAAACTTTTCTGAGCAAGAAAAACAAAGACCAGCAAATGGACTATACTCATGACATGCTGGGCATTCGTAATTCATGGTTTTTCCCCTTTCGAATTGTCGTCGACCACGTTCAAAGCTTGTCTGGGAAAAATATGTTCTTGCAATTCTCCAATTTTATCTATCCAACAACATGTAATATTCTCTCCGTGTCTTTTTACGACGGTCATCTTTTGAGATACGCTCTTAAGTTTTACGACGACCCCTACTTGAATTTCGCTCGACATGATTTTCCCCTTTTGAAAATTTATTCGTTTATTTTTTCTTGACTTTCCCATAATTCTTTCAATTTCTGATACTCTTTGGGATTTAGATCCTTTGATATTATTTCAAGATTATAATCATCACGGACAATTATTAAGTGTCTCGATTCAATCTGAACAAGACTTTCCGACGGTACAAACACCCTCCTCCATGAATCCACAATTGAACCCTCTGTGAAAAAAATGTAAATGTGTCTTTCTTTCTTTTCGAAAATATGTACCCAACGTTTTGATTTAGGAGAATAACTAATATAATACACTTCATCGACTTTAAGGGCGCTACTTTTTTAGTTAATCATTTTCGTCTCCTTTTCATTTTTTGATCCATGTAACTTTCTACCACTTCCCGTTTCTCATACTCTCAAGATGATTAAGGAATCTTTTCTGTTCATTTGCTTCATTGACGCCATTCTCAACAAATACATCATAAAAATCAATGATAAATTCAAGCAAAATCTTATGGTCTGAGGGCAATGTCTCACCTGATTCCTTAGCGAACTTTCTGCAACTCTTTATATTTGATCTTACTCGTGATATCAACTCTTGATGTGAATCGATTTTTTCCCTCATATTTTCAATAGACTTATCAACCTGCTTTTCCATCATTGAAAAATTTGGCCCTGGACGAATCATCATTTTGAATAAAATTACGAGGATTATAAATGAAAATACTAGTTGAAGTATTTCCAACATGGAGTTTCTCCTTTCTCTTTTCTTCTTTCTTTTTTTTATTTCGTTTTTCACATCATGACTTGACGTTCAGATAGTAGCATTCGCGCCATAAGTTTTTTGTCAACATCAAAACTTGCTTCGAATTTTACCAAATTCGGAATCTCAACAGGAGTGAGCCCGTAAAGATATCCTAAAGAAGTGACCGCGATAGCGATAAATGCCATCCAGATAAGATACTGGTTATTGTAGAGATAGTTGAATTTGTAAGTACACAATAAAGTGAAAGCGATCAAGATATAGATAATAAATTCTCCGAAAGAGTTTAAGGTATAACGATACGCGATGTCGTAATCGTTGTAGGTGGTTGTGTTCATGATTGAGTTTCCTCCTCTTTAAGCTTTTCTTTAAGTTTATCTGGATATTTTATTTCAATAGAGTTATCGATATAACTTGAAACACTAAACAATGCGACCATCGATAAAAAATTTAATAGGATCATAATTGATGAATAAGTATTTCCAATAGGAGGATATATAACCTTTTCGTTATGGATAAATGGATTTGATTCAATCCAAAAACACATGTTTGCTAAACAAACTACAAGAATAAAAAACAAAACATTGTAGGTCCGGTTTTTCATGACGTTGTTTCCTCTCTTTTTGATCTTTGAATAATATTTTCACCATTGACAATTAACTTATAACCCCCCAGAAAAGACAGAACTCCAGAGACAATCACACATAACACTTTCGCATAAATGAACATAAAAACAAATGCGAGCGTTCCAAGTAAAACAAAACCAAAACTCATCCCAATGATACCTAGGACATATAGTGACCAACCAAAAACTTTTTTTCCTGTCATGATTTTTCCTTTCTTTCTTACTTCAGATTTTTTTAAGTCGCGCGAAGCGTCGACTTTTCTATCTGCCTATCAACCACTTTTCGTTCTCCATCAATGTCATGAGAGTTTATAACAGGAATATCTTTCGTTTCAATGATAGGTCGAAGTTGTCCACTCTCAACTAATGCAGGACTTGGAGCATTCTCAATAAATTTCTTTTGATCGATGATCCATGCTCTGATCTTATTGATTTCAGAGAATGATTCATTCAAAAGAAAATAAGCGCTCCTCCTCACCGATTTTATATCTCTACCAAAAAACCAATAATACCACTTCTTTTCTCTTCCAGCATCCTTTAAACTTTCTTGAATTTCAAAGAGTTCATCAAATTTGTTTTTAACGCCCAGATATTGAAGAACGAGATTAAGCATCCGATTTGGAATAAAATCTCCCTCAAGTTTTTTTGGTTTAATATCATCTTCTTCAAGCCAAGTATTATTGAGCATCAAACAAAGATCATTATATTCAACATGCAAATCAATCATCACTGAAGTAAATTCTGACATTGATGATCTTAATGATTCTTTTGTGAGTGCAAATCCTTCAACACCATCGTGGCGTTCAAATCCTTTGAGATGACTAATGAGGACATCAATTTTGTCTCGAAGTTTTAATGCTTGTTCTAGATGAAAATGAAACTCTTCCACTTGTTTTGTTCTCATGTCAAGTGTCATGATTTGTGTTCCTTGGAATTGAGATTTTGTTTTTTAGTCGCGCGAAGCATCGACTTATTTTCAAACTTTCCAAAACGTCAGCATATATTCATAAAACAAAATTCCAACCCATCCGATCGCTGTTCCACACACGAGCGTGAAGAGGATAATGAGCCACATCTTTTTATCACCATTCATTTCATGCCGCTCGCTTAAGTTCATCGACGAATTTCGTGTGTTTACCACTTTGGAAAAAATCCTTAATTGCTTCTAAAACAAACCACGATTGGATATGACGATCATCGATCTCTTTAACTTCACTTTCTAGTTCCCCAAGAGTATAGGCCACATAAAGCCTCAATGCAATATCTTCATTAATATCTGGAAGAAATTCAAAATTGCTGATTGGCCCAGTCCACTTGTAGCCAAACTGTGTCGGTACATAAAAATGGATGTGCCAATGTAATTCGCCAGCCATAAGCAAAAACGGTCGCGGAACATTTTTATTCTGCGGAATAAAGTTTTCTCCAAAAAATCTTTCAAGAGCATCGGGATCAAACCCACTCCAATCAAAAGGAATTCCAAAACATTCTTTTCCTGAAACTGGCATAGCCAAAGCGTGTGACATTTTGTTCTCCTTCATCTGTTTTATATAAGTCGCTTCGCGACTTTTTGATTCAATCTGGAAAGATTGTCTTAATTATATCATAGAATTTATTATAAGCTATTTCAAAATAAAGAGAATTTTATAGATGTGATTTAATATGAACGGAAAAATTGAAATCAACTGACCCAATCGCAGCAAGCTGCGGGGTATGATTAAA
>PFCY01000105.1 GCA_002763085.1 Candidatus Pacearchaeota archaeon CG10_big_fil_rev_8_21_14_0_10_32_14
AGGGCGAGGAGGACCTCATCCTAATACCAAACAAAATCTTTATTAAAATAAATTAATTTTTGTAATATGGGATGAAGCCTTTAACTTGTATTTGCTCAAGAATATTTAAGAAAACAAAGATATCTCAAAAGATTTTGAAGTAAATTCAAAATCTTTTGCATATTTTCATTGCGAAGCATTGCTGAGCAATTATTTTAATTCTTAGATGTTCCTTCGATTAAAGATTTAATGGCGTAATAACTTCCACCAAAAACAATGATTCCCGGAATTAATGTTATTCCTAATGCAGGAATTAGCGTCGCTGCTCCTACAGTTCCAATCACTCCCGCTCCAGCACTCTCGAGCATTTCACTGATTGAAGAAACTCTTTTTGTAACATTTTTTTGAAGAGCATCTATTTGCATAATATATCTTCCATTCTTGAAAACTTTGACTTTTCTTTCTTCTTCACTTACAAGAATTGAAACATTATTATTCTTCGAAGCTGTTATCGCAGCAGCATGTCTTGTACCATAGCCCAAAAATGGAGACGTCTTCTTAATCAGAACACCATAATCAACTAATTCCCCTTTAGGACTTATTATCATAGCACCGTCAATGACTGCCAACCCTTTTAATAATTTTTCTGCTCCATTTTGGAATACATTTACCTTTTTTATTTTATGTTTTATTAGATGTGCATAAGAAACTTTTTCACCAATGACAAATAGAGCTCCCTCACCATGTTTTGCAATTTCAATAGCAATCTTAAGAATTACATCCTCAACTCTTTTAACTACTTCTTCTGGTTTCTTACCCTTAGTCTTCGCATTCATTTTCTTTATTTTCGATTTTGGCATTTTTTCGTTTAAAGCATCTCATTTTTACATGATTAACAAAACGAAAAAGTTTTTATATCTTTTGTTTGGTGAAAAATTCTAAAATTGAGGCTAAAACTTCATCATTTCTTTTTTTTCAACAAACCATTTGACGAACGCCGGAATAATTCCCGTAATGGTATAATTTTTATACATCATAATTCCATTGTATTTACCTATACTTATTACCATTATTTTTGGTGTAGACACATATTTTTTCAACTCTTTATTTTTTTCAACTCTTTTAATGTTTTTTACAACAATTTTTGCCTGCATCTCCGCATTTTGGGCAGTTTTCTCTTCAGCTATAGAATTTATGTCTCCGGCAGAAAATATATTCTTAAAATCATTTATTTGTAAATTTTCATTGACAATTATCAAATCTCTCTTATCTAAAGATTTATCCAGATGTTTTTTCATGAACTCATAATTTGGAATAATACCTGTGCATATAAAACAAATATCAGATTTTATTTTTGTTCCTTTATCCGTAATATAAATTTCTTTGTTATTTTTCACAACTTTTTCTTTGAATAATATTTTAACATTTCTTTTTTCTAAGACTTTTTTTGAATAAACTTGAGATTTAACACTCATCCTTTCCATCAAAACTTCATTTGAATGAACGATAGTAACTTCTTTATCCTTATAATTTTGAGAAATTTCTCCGGCTATTTCAACTCCAACCAATCCTCCCCCCACAATTAAAACATTCTTTGAATCTTCCAATATTTTGTTAAATTCTAAAAGATGTTCTCCTCTAACGGGCAATACTAAATTTTTTTCCTTAAACGGTTGACTATATGTAGATCCAGAACATATAACTAAATAATCATATTTGATTTTTTTAGTCTTGCTTTCATGTTTAACTTCAATCTCTTTATTATCTGGAATAATATCCGTTAAATCTCCGATGATAATTTCAGAATTTTTTAAGTAATCTTTATGATATTTTTGTATCTTCTTTAAATGTTCTGGAGCAGAAAGGACTTTAACAATAGAAGGAGTAAATTCAAAATAATCTTTATTGTCTACTAAAGTTACTTGGAAATCTTTATCTTTGTCAAACTTCCTTGAGATATGGCTTCCTGCAAAACCCCCGCCAATCACTACTATTTTTTTTACCATAAAATAACTATAAGTTGTAAGTTTAAAAATGAATTGAGAAAAATAAAAATAAAGATTATATTTTAATGGAAAAATTCTTTTCCAAAGATTGCTCTTTCAAGAGATAATTTTCCAGATCCTTTAGCAATAATTACTAAGAATGCTGCAAGGTATAACATTGCAAGCTCTCCACCATTGGTTAATGGATTGATTTTTAAAGCGCCATTCATTATACCTGTATGAGAAACCACCCATGCTCCAATCATATCAATAGCCCCAAAAAATGCAGCTATACATGAAAAGAATCCAAGTAAGATAAATAATCCTGCTACTAACTCAATTACTCCTGCTAATCCAAATAGAGACATTAATTGAACTGGTCCTTTATCACTAAACCAACCGAATAATTTCATACCTCCATGAAGTAAAAATCCTAACCCAACAAGAATTCTAAATATTGGATAAAGAGTAGGTTCTAAATTGTACTTTTTCATATTTTCCTCCTTACAATTATATAAAGTTTAATAAATTTATAGAATTACATTACTTTTTATAGTTTACTATTGTTAACAAAATTATCCCATTTCAACAAATTCACTCTTCACTTGTTTCAAAGAAGTCAACGAAAACATTTTAGAAATCCCATATTTTTTTATTGCTTCTTTAGCCCAAATATAATATTCATCTACATCTTTTGTTCTAAGTTTAATAAGCAATTCATAATCTCCAGTGACAATATCTACACTTTCCACTTTATCGTCCTTTGCAATTCTTTTTGAAATTTCTTCAGGATTGCCATAATTTTCTTTTGTTAAGTTTGCAAGAATATAACTGCAATGACCTTCATCAATTTTTTTATAATCAAATACGGCTTTGTATGTTTTTATTTTCCCCTCCCTCTCTAATTTTTTTATGTTATAATGAAGGGTTGTCGACGGTTCTTTTAATTTTATAGCGAGCCTAGCTATTTGAGGTGTGCAAAATCCACTTTTAAACAGATTAATGAGTTTTGGCGTTATATCTTTCATTTTTCAATTCTCCCATCCTAAATAGATAATGACTTTTGGAGGCATAAAAACAAAATTAGTATTCTGTTTTCAAATAATGCTTTTTCTAAATTGACTTAAGAGATGTAACTTTTGGATTTTTATCCTTGGTGACAGCTTATAATAAAAACTCGGAGGATCTATTCGATCCTCCGAGGTGTCACCTCTAAAGTCAAAAATATGAGCTCAACGGAAAAGTAAGGCTCATCTTGATGACTAATGTAATTGAATAATATTCAACTATTTATAAATATTTCGGTTAATATTCGTATAATCTACGAATAAATATAATAAGTTTACTCTCTCCATGTATATATGAAATCGAATATTATGCAAATTAGATTGAAAGAAGAAAGGAAAAAAATAGACAAAATAGATAGGAATCTAATTATTCTTCTAGATCAGCAAGCAGAAATTGCATTAAGAGTCGGAAAAATAAAAACTCAAAATAATTTTGCAATTCAAGATCTTTCTAGAGAAAAACAAGTTTTAGAAAAAACAAGCTTAGCAAGAAACAAATTATTCGTAGAAAATATTTTCAAGATATTTATTCATGAATCTAAAATCATGCAGGATAATTTAAAATGAAAATAGGAATAATCGGTTTTGGGAACTTTGGGAAATTTATGGCTAGTCATCTAAAAAATAAATCATATATTATTGTTACAGATATTATAGATAAAAAAGAAGAAGCTGAACAAATAGGAGTTGAATTTGGATCTCTTGAAGAGGTTCTTAAACAAAAAATTATTATTTTATCTGTTGAGATGGAAAATCTTCGAGATACTTTGCATAGTATTAAAGATAAAATTTCTCCAGGAACTTTAGTTTTAGATGTTTGCTCCCTTAAATTATTCTCATCAAAATTAATGGAAGATCTCCTTCCTAAAAACATAGAGATTATTGGAACTCATCCATTATTTGGACCGCAATCAGCAAAAGATTTAATTGAAGGAATGAAAATAGCAATTTGTAACATAAGATCAAATAAAATTGATGATGTAAAGATATTTTGCGAATCATTAGGTTTAGATGTAATCATTTGTTCTCCAGAAGAACACGATAGACAAATGGCTGTCTCTCAATCTTTAACACATTTTATCGGACACGTTGCAAAAAATATTGATCTTTGTAGAGTAGACTTAAGCACAAAAACTTTTGACGATTTAATGAATGTAATTGAAATAATGAAAAACGATACTCCTGCACTTTTTGAAAATATGCAGACAATGAATCCATTCGCAAAGAATATGCGTTCTATATTTGTTGACGAAACTATTAAGTTAAATAAAAGATTATCTCATCTTTCGACTTAGAACAAAATCTCTTTAAACATCATTTTCTAATTATCATCATGTTTCAACCTTCCAAACTCCATTTCATGCCAGCCGGAATTCCCCCAGATACTCCAGATAGAAATGCAATCACTGGAACAAATTACTTAAGAAAACTAAATCTCGACGGTATGGAACTAGAATTTGTCCAGCAAGTTTATCTTAAAGAAGATACCGCAAAATTAGTAAGACAAGCTGCCAAAGAAGATTTATTATTAACCGCTCACGGAAGTTTTTTTATAAATCTCAATTCACTTGAAAAAGAAAAAATCGGCGCTTCGCGCGCTAGAATTCTTCAAGCAGCAAAAATGTTAAATTACGCTGGAGGCTATTCCGTAACTTTTCACGCCGCTTTTTATTTAAAACAAGATCCAATTCTAGTCTATAAACAAGTTAAAGAACAGCTTCAAAGAATAATCCAAGAATTAAAAGACGATGGCAATAAAGTCTGGATTCGCCCCGAAACGACGGGAAAACCAACGCAGTTCGGAACACTTGGCGAAATTTTAAAACTTTCTTGCGAACTTGATCAAGTCATGCCTTGTGTTGATTTCTCTCATCTTCATGCGCGAAACAATGGTGGAATGAACAGCGAAAAAGATTTTAGAGAAATTTTAAATGATATTGAAAAGGCCCTCGGAAAATATGGACTTAATAATATGCATATTCATCTTTCAGGAATTGTCTACGGAGAAAAAGGAGAGAAACATCACGTTAATCTCGAAGATAAAATGTGCGACATGAAATATAAAGAATTATTAAAAGTCCTTAAAGAATACAAAGTGAAAGGCGCGCTCGTCTGTGAATCACCAAACACTGACATCGACGCGAGGATGCTCAAGAAAATTTATGAAGAATTGTGATAATAGAAACATTTAAATATTTCAACGTATTTACGTTTTTACACATAACATGGTAAGTATAACACTTTCAGTTCCCGAAGAAATTAGACATATTATGAGAAAATCTCCTGAAGTTAATTGGAGTGCCATAGTAAGAAGATCTATAATGGAAAAAGCTCAACAACTTTCACTAAAAGAAAAATTACTCAAGGATCTTAAAAAAGAAAAAGATTTTATTGACTGGAGTGTTGATTTAGGGAAAAGAGCAAAAAAATGGAGGCTAAGGTCTCTCAATGGAACTGATAATAGATAATAATGTAATTTTCTCTCTTATGAAACTAGATTCAACTAATTCTTTTGTTTTCTCATTTCTAAATGGAGAGTTTATAGCTCCTTCATTTATTTTAAAAGAATTTGAAAAACATAAAAATGAATGTTTTATAAAATCAAAATTATCTCGTAAAGAATTTGATCAAAGGAAAAAAGAAGTTTTGAGTAAAATACAGATTATTGAGTTAAAAGAATATAAGAATTTTTTTAAAAGAGCTGTAGATATTTCTCCTGATAAAGATGATGTTCCTTATTTTGCTTTAGCATTAAAAATAAATTGTCCCATTTGGAGTAATGATAAACAGTTAAAAGAACAATCTGTAGTTAAAGTATTATCAACAGAAGATATTATTATGTCTTTATTTGGTTGAAGAAGTTTTATGATGATTTGTAGAGATTATCTATTCTTCTCAAACTTCCACATAAAATCAAAATAACTTTTGTAAGCTTTTGCTGCAGCTTCATTTTCTATAACAATAGCTTCAGGTTCTTCAGTCCAAATAATAATTGCAATTTTATTTCTATAAATATTTGTTACAGCTGAACTTTCATTTATATTAGGAAGATATTTGTGATTTGCTCTTTTCACATCAATGTCTTCTCTGTCTTTTCTCTCAAGCATAAATGTGTTAATGTTCTTTTCTTTTTTCATTCTTAAAAATTGAAGAGCAAATTCAGGCATTCTTTCAGAAAATTGTCCTTCACTTCCAAAAACATAATTATCTTTTCCTGTTCTTATAATATCATAAAAAACACTTCTTACTCCCTTCAACCCCCTAAATAATCTAACTTGACCTTCTGCTTTTCCACTCTTATGTCTTTCTTGCAATTTATCTATAATTTTTTTTACATCTTCTTCTTGTTCTTTAATATAATCTAAAATTCTTTTTGGCCCAGTTGCTTGAAACCATTTAACTTCTCCTATTAAAACATAACTTACCATTCCTTTTTCTAGTAATAATTTAAGTGCATTATATGCACTTGATCTGTCAATTTTTGCTAGCTTTGATATCTTTCCAGCCTTCATAGAACCATAATCATTCAAAACAAGATAAACTTTAATTTCATTCTCTGAAAAACCAATCTTTCTTAATGTTTCTCTTATTTCCTCTATTTTCATATTTAAAAAAAGAGTCATCTCTTTTTATTTCTTTTTGTTGTGGATTTTTGATCTACAGTTTAAAGTCCTGTTAAATTTTCTATTGTATTTGCCCCATAATTTTTTCCAATTAATTCTGCATCACTTAATGCCTGTTTATGAAGTCTATCTCTTGCTTTATCATAGTCTTTTGCAATTCCAATATTGTAATATGTTGGAACTATTGTTTCATCTGTGCATCTTTTCATAAGGTACATTGAGTCAATTTCAGTTGCATAAAGACTCCAACGTCTGTTGGTGATATTTGATCTATATCCTTCTGGTATGTTGAACTCTCTGGTAACAGTAAATTCAAGAGGTGTGTCACTATCTTTTCTTTCCTTGAATCTCACTCTTATGGGTTTTGATCCTTGTGATTTCATTCTATTTTACCTCCATTTAATTCTATCTCATCCTTGCTAGGCAAGGTTAGTTGTGTGTTTTGTGATTCCATTCTAAAAGATAATCTCAGATTTTCTAAATAAATATTTGTTGTAGAATATTCTTCAACAGTATTTTATATACTTGTTTTTCTGTTTTATTTTAACTAAACACGCGGGAGGAAAAATAAAGCGATAAAACATAAAGAATGGAATACAAAAAAATAAAAGGTTATGAAATCCACCCAGGAGCAGACCTCAGAGGACTTGATCTAGGAGGATATAATCTTGAGGGTGCAGACCTTAGGGGAGCTGATCTTAAAAATGCAAATCTTCGAAGTGCATGCCTTCATGGAACAGACTTTCGAGGAGCGAATCTTGAAGATGCAAGCCTTAGAAGAGCAAGCATTTCAGGATTTTTCACAGGGGGAGCAAACTTTAGAGGAGCGAATCTTAAAGGAGTAAATTTTGAGAATGCAACAGGACTGGAAGAATCAGAATTAGAATCAAAACTCCAAGAGATAATTACTAGAATAAAATAAGAATGAATTAACTTTATCCTCCTAGAAATAGGAGGCTTTTTCCCTTTTTATCTTAAGTAAATAATCAAATAACTTATTATGCTTAAGAATATAGATATAATTAAGGTCCAACCAGAAATCTTCAACATTTTAAACTTATAAGGTAGAATATTTTCTGCTAAAGAATAAATTTGATTTGCATAAGCTTCTACAATTCTTTCATTATCAAAAGGAAGATTTTTCAGGGCTTTATTATAACTACTTCTTGAATAGAACTTAGTTATATTTTTGTAATAAAAAACATCTTCCTTTATCCTTTGTTTTTTTGAGAATATTCTCAATTTAGGTAAAATAATCATCATGGAAAGTATTGAAGAGATGAAACAACCAACTAAAAGAATATATATGGCAAATTTGATAAGGATTTGTTTATTAAAGTTCCTTAATCTATTAATTTATTCAAAATAAAAATTAAAATAAGTGTGCTGGCTCCAAAAATAAAATTTGATTTTGAAATAAGTTGAGAATCTAAATTTACATTAAATTCAAGAATTGTTGGCCAAATTCTTCCATTAAATTCCACCCTCTTTTCATTCATAATAAAATATTATTTCAAAGATATTTAAATTCTTCTAAAATTAATGTTCATGCCCGCAACAATCATGTTCATGATCATCAAAATCATATCGTTCATTATGACTTGTTTCCTGCAAATCAATTATTTGTCCTTCTAAGTTTCTTTTTCTATCAAGGTCATTTAGTAGATTACTAAATCCTTCTCTTTCTTCTTCATCAGTTAATGTTACCGGTTTATTCTTTTCAATATCTTCTCTCCATTTTGTACAAAATCCTAATCCTATCATCGTTGTAATTAAACCTCCAACAATAAAGCCAACTCCGGTATATATCTCACGTCTTTCTTCATAATTTCTTTCAGAAAAAGTCGCACCATCTTTTTCCGGAGGTAGATTATATAATCCATAACCAGTTCCAGCTAAACCTAACGCAATCAAAGCATTTCCATAATAAACTTTATTTCTCGTTCTCATATGATTCTCTTGTTTGTTATTTCCGAGCATAAATATAAAATCCTAAAAGCATAAATGGAATTGCCCCTAAACTTATCAATGCACGATTTGTTATAGACGAGTTATATCTATCGACTTCATCTTGAAATGGTTTTATATTTTGATTAATTCTTTCTTTTTCATCAATCAATCTACCATGCTCAATATTCTCAGAGGCAACGAATTCCGCAGAATAATCACCTCGTTTAGAAATAAATTCCTCGAGAGTTTCAATTGATTCATCAAGTTTATCTCTTTCTATGAACAAATTAGTTTGTCCTTTAATATATCTAATCTCAGATAAATCTTTTTGTATTAAACCGATTTCAGTATAACTTATTCCAAAACCAGAAACAATTATTCCAACCGATGCAATTATTTTACCGAGTGATGACATAATCATTTCGTGTCACCCTATTATTTAACCTTTATCGTAATCTATTTATACTTTCAAAGAATCCTATATTAATGTTAAATCAAAAAGCTCCGCACTTTTCAGAATTAAAGAAATACCTTGATTCCAAAAAATATAATTTTCTCGTACTTTACTTCTATCCTAAAGATAATACTCCTAGTTGCACAAAAGAGGCATGTTCTATAAGAGACAACTTCGCCGAATTAGAAAAATCAAAAATAAAGATTATCGGTGTTTCTCCAGATTCTTCTGAATCACACGATAAATTCAAGACAAAATATGAATTGCCTTTCCAATTAATTCCAGATGAAGACAAATCACTCGCGACTTCTTACGGGGTTTGGGGCGAAAAGTCTATGTATGGAAGAAAATATTTCGGTATCTTAAGAAAAACGTTTATTATAGATTCATCCGGAAAAATAATAAGAGTAATAGATAAAGTTGACACGGCTAATCATGCAAATCAAATCTTAGATGAAATGAAAAATAACAAAATCTTTTAGAGTTTATTCATGAGGAATAAGTCGTTTTAATGTTGCCGAGTAAATGAAATTGAAATCTCTAATTTCTTTTTTGGTCATATTACTCATTTTTTATTAAGTCTCCTTTTTTAGAACCTGAGATTAATATTACGGGTGATTGTTCAACTTTTAAAACAATGCCTCTATTAAGAATTTCCAATAAGTTTTTAGCCGGAACAAGTTTATAGCATTTATGATAAAAATCCTCAGCAACTAAGACTCCCAAGGCTCCATCTCCCCCTCCTAAATGCATTAAAGGTTTTATGAAGTTTCTTCCATCTCCAGTCAGTGCTACACATACTTCTTCAGGAGACAATTCATTTTTCCCAACATATAAGACATACTCATTCATTTCCATTCCCAAAAATTAATTAAAGAGCTTAATAAGTGTTATTGTAATAAAATGGGAAGAATTAAAACCAAAAAACAGGAAGATAAATTAGACTTCGTTAAGTCCTCAGACAACATCCAAGAAGTCATAACAAAATATCCCGGCATCGAAATCATCTTTACAGCCTACGGCCTTCATTGCACAAATTGCATGGCGTCAGGTTTTGACACGCTCGAAAAAGGCGCACAGCTTCACGGTTTTGATTCTGAAACGTTTGAGATGATGCTTCGCGATGCGAATTTGACTGCAAAGGAAATAGCGTATGAAGATTGAAGCTTAAAGAGTATACTCCATTTCAATAAACCTTATAATCTCTAAACACTTCAACTTATTATGGATAAAAGAGAAAGACCCGTCCGAAACGCTATAACCCTTTTGTCAATTGCATTATTAATAATTTTATTTTTATTTATTTTAATATTCTATGTCTATTATGATCAGATATTTTATTCTAAAACTTCTCCATCAAAACAAAATTCATATTCCACAAGATCATACAACGACAAATCACAAAACTGTGTAAATTTATTGGTTCCATATACTGAAAGAGAAACTTACATGGAAAAAGTTCCAGCATATTCTTTATTTAATGCAGGTCATTACAACAATGATAATTTAAATTACAAAGTCATTGTCAACCAAGAAAGTATGCCTGAAAATTCGCGCTACATTACTGAACTAATTACAATTAAAATTGAGAATAGAGATAATGACGATGGCTACTTTGATATTAGCGTTGTCTTTTCTCCAGAAAATGAAAACAAGATTACAAAACACAAATCAAAATTCATAAGAGAAGACGAATCTGAAAAGTTTGAATTTGAATACAGGCACGATAAAGATCAACATGTCGGATGGGTCTATAATATTGATTCTCAGTCAGAATACAAATTTAGATCAGAATCCTCGCCATATCCATATTCCAATATTTTTTACAAAAACGATTACGTCTATGATTATAACAATTGTTTCCATGGATATTGCAAGCCAACTCAAGTTCTATCCTATAGAGAAGTTCCAAGAGTCAGGATGGTCACAAAATACAAAACAGTTACACAATGTAATTAACTTATATAATATTAATTTTTCATAGAACAAAGGTTACATTCTTTTGGAAGTTTATTATTATGTATTTTATGAAGTGCGCATAATACTTTATTTTTCTTCAAAGAATAACAAAGTTCATAAATATTTTTCAATGAATTTTTTCGATCATCATTGATTTTCTTTGCGTATAAATTTATGATTTTCAGATCACTCGAATTAAATTTAAGTTCATTTCCTCTTTTATTCCTAATATATTGAGAAACTGCAGATTCAGTAAGTCCTAATAGATTGGCAATCTCTTTTTGGCTCATCCCATAATCTTTTAAAAAAATTTTCGCCAGTTCTTTTCGTAAAGCAGGAATCAGATACCATACTTCTATCTCTTGTGGCATAACTTGTTTCATATTCAAAATAAATATTTTAAGTATATAAGCCTTTCATTATGGAAGGCTCTGTTGAAAATCTCTAATTACGAAGCATTAAATTGTGACAGATTGCCTTACAATAAATTTCAGATTTAATTGAACTCGAACTTTTTCC
>PFCY01000005.1:0-15850 GCA_002763085.1 Candidatus Pacearchaeota archaeon CG10_big_fil_rev_8_21_14_0_10_32_14
TTAATCTGTTAATTGATATATGTATAACAAGGAGGGAGTTTAGTGCGGATTTGCACTAATCACCTAAAAGTAATACAATTGTTAACGATAGTAAAGTGACCGAAAATAAATAACCTAATATGAAAAACATTATAAAACTTAAATTGTATAATGTATAATAAAAAGAGGAAAACAACTATATGGTATATAGATATGATGTGATTGTTGTAGGATGTGGTGCTGCTGGAATTAGCGCGGCTGTTTATTTATCGCGGGCTAAAATTAAGACATTAGTTGTTGGAAAAAAAGACGAAAGTCAGATGAATGAAGCTGGAACCATTGAAAATTATTTTGGACTTGAAAAAGTCAGCTATGGGAAAAAGATTCTGAATGTCGAATATAAAAAAGCGAAGAAATATGGGAGTGAATTTAAAGAATGCAAAGTTGATAATGTGAAAAAAGTCAGCGATTATTACGAGATACACTGTGATTCAAACATGACTTATTATTCGAGATATGTTATAATTGCAACTGGAGTTGTTATTCCTCAAACAATAGTTAAGAGTTTAAATTTAAAGTTGGATGGAAAAATATTTCTTGTCGATAGAAAAAACGCAACAACTACAGAAAAAGTTTATGCTGTTGGAAATTGCTGTTCCATGAATAAACAACTCGCTCACGCTGTTGGTGATGGTTGCAATGCTGCAATTGATATCATTAGAAAAGAATTAAAGAAAGATTTATATGTTGATTATAGTGTATTAGAAGGAACCTGAGGGGTCAAAGAAAGCAAATTTCCATCGAATAAATTGAATGAAAATTTGGAATTAATCTTGAGTAAAAATATAAAAAGGAGGTAAAATATGGCTGACAAAAAAATTTACAAGATTGTTTACGATAAGGGTAAATGTATTGGAGCTGCGAACTGCGTTCAAGTCGCTCCAGATACATGGGAACTTGACAAAGACGGACTTGCTAAGGCAAAAAAAGTCACATTCACTGATGAAGAACTCGATAAACAATTAAAAGCTGCAAAATCTTGCCCGACTCATGCAATCTCTATCGTTGGACCAGATGGGAAGAAAATTGTTTGATTTGTCTTCCGCGGGCTATCGCTAAGTTATTAATGATCCGCAAATTCGTTTAAGCCACCCCAATCCACCTTCCCAATGAAGCTACATTATAATGAATTTGCTCACTTGATGAGGAATTAATCGGAAAGAATTTAGAAGTGCGATAATACTTGATTTACGAAATCGACTTCGTCAGATTTCTCCGTACGAGGGATGATAATCCAAAACGATTTGAAATGCGGGGAGATTGAAATAAGGGAAATAATAGAAAAATACTTATTCTTATTGGGATATGATAAATCATGAAAAAAATTTATGTTCTAGGAAATAAAGGTTTTGAAGAAGATAGTCTGCCTTTGAACATTATGGATAATTTACAAGTTAAGTTTTATGATAAAGGAATAGAGTTTATTCATGTCGATCCGATGGAGTTTTTTACTGATGAAAATGATGAAGAGGATCTAATTTTGATTGATACAGATGTGAATACTTCTGTTGTTAGAGTTCTTGAAGATATTGATATGATTGAGTCAACTCCAAACGTTTCGCTTCACGATTTTGATTTAGGAACGACTCTAAAGATAATGAAAAAACTTGGAAAATTAAAATCAGTGAAGATTATTTGTGTACCTCAATATTTTGAAGGTATTGATGAAGGAAAGATATTGGATGATATTTGTGAGAAGATTGAGGAGATTATGAAATCGAATTAATAGATTATTCTAAGTGACTTCAATAAATTTAGAATCATGGGATGGATTAAATTTAAATCAATTCCTTGGTAGCCATTTGATATCCTCAGATTTAATTCAGATCTTACTTTGTTTTCTATTTTTTGTACTATATGATCTATATCTTTTTGAGGAAGAGAGTTATTTATTGGATTTAATTTTTCTCTATATCTTTTTGCAATTTCGAAAAAGTTAGTGGATTCTTTTTCATAATGTTTTGATAGTTCAACTTGTTCTCTTGTATTAAGGGAAATCTCCAATATTTCATGAACAATAGAATTGATGCATTTCCGATTAATAAATCCAGAAGTTTATTCCTATTTTGAACCATTTTTGATTTCATTCATAATTTTATTTAAAGTTTTTGAATAATATTTTTCATATTCTTTTGAAAAGCTTTTTTTCTCAATTTTATTTTCAATTATCTCTTTAGTATCTAGTCTAAGTTCTATTTTTATTTCTCTATCAACCGATTCTTTGTTGACTTTTTGATTTTTTATGAATAATGAAATTGCTACGACGTTTCTAATTAAATCGTATTTTTCTTTTCCGCTTAATAGTTCGAAGTTATCAGAAAGATTTTTGCTTTTAAGAAGATGTAAATCAAGTTTTTTGAAATCAAATCTATTTGTTGATTTTATGATGAGTCTTTTAGAAGAGACACATTTACTTAACATTAGTTGATAAATTGGATCAGATGAGAATCCTTCTAGAAGAGATTTATTATCTATCAACAAAATGTGAGTTTTTATCCCGAACATGGATTCAATTTTTTTAGATAAATGCAATTCGTTTAATTTTTTATTGTAAATTATGATGATATCTATATCGTTAAAATTAAATCCTTTTTCTAAAAACGAACCGGTCACAATTATATTATCTATCCCGAACTCGGTTAATGAGCTAACAACTTCTTCAATTATTCTAACTTTGACTGGTTCAAGGTTTTTTGTGTTGTAAAAATTTAGTTTTATTGACTGTATTTTTTTTTTCTTGATTCAGAGGACTGATAATTACATAATCGCCAATATTTAGATTGGATCTATTTTTGGGAAGATATATCTGATCCATTTTAGATCCCTTACTAATCTTACTAATTATTACCATATTACGTAATAGTACGTGATATTTATAAACCTTGGGGTTTTTTTGAAGAATCTAATTAGGATATGATTTATAGATGTGAAATGATAGAAAATATGTTGATTCAAACCCAATTCACCTTCAAGAAATGTGTTGCGCATGAGATGCAAGGATCGTAAGAGCGAATGAGTTTTTCAAGTTCGTATTGAATTTGTTCTTTTGATAATTTATTTATATTTTCCTGGACGACTTTTTTTATGTCAAGTTCCATGTTAATTTGATTTTGTTGAGTTGGAGTTATAATGTTTCCTTCTTTGATTGTGCCGTCGGAGTTTATGTAAAGTCGGTAGTAAAGAGTTCCTCTTGGAGCTTCAATGACCCCAATTCCGACTGATTGTTTGGGAATTACTGGAATGGGGGGTTCGTCTTTGAATTTTGTTTTTTGAATAATATCAATTGAGTCGTCAATACAATGGAGAATTTCAATAGCTTGAGCTATATTGTTATGAAAAATATTTTTTGATGGAAATAATTTTAAATATTTGGCAGTGTCTTTTTTAGTGTTTGGGTGAAGAGAAGATTTATTTAAATTAAGTCTTGCAATTGCTCCTACCATGTAAGTTTCTCCGTCGAATTTGTAACCGACTGCTTGCGAGTATGGCAGGACAGTTTTTTCGAGGTGATTAAAATATTCTGAAGGGGGAATTTCTAATCCAGAGGAGGTAATTATTTTTCCATAAAGAAAATCGAAATTTTTTCCGACTACTCCAGTAAAAATTGTTTCCCGTGAATAATCAATTTTGTTATGATAATAAACTTCAAGAACATCAAGAACTCTTTTTCTCGCATCTTGCAATTCTGGAATCAATGCTTTGAGGTCTTCGTTTTTTGGAATTTGCGCGAATGAGCCAACTTGGGGATAAGGGGCGTGGACGGCTTTACCCGCGACGACTTTTGATAGATTTGAACCTGCACGTTTTATAACAAAAGAGTCTTTAAGATATTTTGATTCTTTTTCATCGAAATCTAAAACTGAATCTTTGCCAAAAACATCAGGGAGGGAAAACAAATAAACATGAAGAGCGTGATCACGAATCATGAGACTATACATAGTTAATTTTTTTAGAATTTGGGTTTGCGGCGACGGAGTTATTCCAAGTGCGTTTTCTATTGCTTCTATACAACACATTGTGTGTGCGATTGAACAAGTTCCACAAATTCGTGCAACGTTTTGAGATAGAGTGTCAATCGATCGACCTTGAATTGCTTGAGTGAAGAATCTTTTATTATCTGTAAATTTTATATGGACTTCTTTTACTTCTCCGTTTCTCACTTTAACATCTAATGAAGCGTGTCCCTCGATTTTACTTAAGTCTTGAATTGATATGTCTACTGATTTTTTTTCTGTCATTTTTTATTTGGTTATCTTTTATCAATGAAATTTGATTTTTCATTTACCCACTAAGCTTGTCGAAGACAAGCACCCACCCTATACTTATCTGAATTTCCTAATGGGAGTAAAATCAAATTTCTTTTTTATTACTTTTGAAATTATCATTT
The DNA here is from genome assembly GCA_002763085.1 of Candidatus Pacearchaeota archaeon CG10_big_fil_rev_8_21_14_0_10_32_14. Taxonomy (GTDB): domain Archaea; phylum Nanobdellota; class Nanobdellia; order Pacearchaeales; family GW2011-AR1; genus PFCY01. The sequence continues at coordinate 4,427 of PFCY01000005.1, forward strand.
TATTTATTCACTCCTTGTTGTTTCTCCATATTAAATTTTTATCTCGCGATTTCATAATCTACCATCCATCCCCACTCACCCAAACCCGATGAATATTTGAATTAATGAAATCGCTCGCTTTATTTTTTTTCCTCCAAATTTTTAGGTAAGATTCCGAATTCCCTTAATGTATCGTTAACAACATTAAGAAAAACTTGTTCGTTCATGGGACATCCATTAACTTTGGCGTCGACTTTAATGACTTCTTCGAGCTTCTCTACTTTTCTTGCGTGATGGAATTTTTTCATAAGTTCTTCAATTTGTGCTTTTTGTTTTGAATTGAAATCATTTCGTTGTGCCGAAGGCATTCCAGTGCAAGCGCATGAACCTATAGCGACAACTTTTTTAGAATTTTCTCTTATTTCTTTGACTTTAAATGCCTCGTCTGCAGATGAAATGGCACCTTCGATGAAAGCTACATCTAGATCTTCAAGTTTGTTTTTTGATTTTAAAACTCGAACGTGCTGAAAATTTATTACTTTACTCCAGTCGTCAAAGTGATCATTGAGAAGTTCTGTAAATATAATTGTTGAATCTTCACAGCATGAAAAAGAAAACCAACCTATATTTAATTTTCTTTGCGTAGGAGGATTATTTTTTGTTTCTTCTCTTTGTGTATTTTGTTTTGTGATTGCGTCTTCTTTAGAAATTTTTCTATAATTATCCCGCCATTCTTCAACACGAATTTGATTTTCTTTAAATCCGCACGAATTAAGTAGGATTTTTTTTGTTTCTTCAACCATTGCTTCGCTTCCACAGATGTAAACGACCGAGTCTTTTGGAGAAGTGATTAAAGAGCAAATGTGATCTGTAACGTGTCCTTGTAATCCTTTGTAACCTTGAACAGGGCGAGAGCATGCCCCATAAGGTTTGAAATTTTTATATTTTTTTACAAGAGCTCTCCAAGTGTCGTCGAAAAAACAATCAAAGCGAAAACCGTGAATTAATGTTACTTTTTTATCTTTGTATTTTTCTAGAATGTCTGGAATCATTGAATGAAATGGTGCTACGCCGGTTCCTGATGAAATAAAAATTATATTCTTTTCGCTTCTGGGTTTGTAAGTATATGCACCGTATGGGCCCGAAACTTCGATTGTGTCACCGACCTTTAATCTTGTTAAGGTTGGAGTTACAATTCCTTGATCGTGTTTTTTAACTAAGAATGTTAAATCTCTTTGTGAGGGGGGTGAGGCTATTGAAAATGGTCTTTGCTGTTTGTTAACGTGCAGGATTGCGAATTGACCTGCTTTGAAAGACCATTTTCTTTTTGGTTTAACAACTATTATAAAATTATCGTCTGGATAGTGCTGAATCGAAACAACGCTAGCGTCATCGGACTCTTTTACTTCGTGAGGGGGTTTATTCTTCCACATGTTCTCTTTTTATTAAAAAAATAGTAATTATCTATTTATATTGTTTTCTAAGTTAATTGTTTATAAATAATAAAAATAATTCTATAATATGTACAAATTTTTCATTAAAGGAGTTGTCCAAGGAGTCGGATTTAGGCCATATATTTATAATTCGTGTGTTAAAGAAGGTTTGAAAGGATATATTAAAAATATTGGTGATGGTGTTGAAGTTATTGTTAATAACAAAGAAAAATTTATTATAATATTAAAAGAGATTCCTACTTTAGCTAGAATAGATTCTTATGAAATTGAAGTAGTTGATGAAGTTTTTTATGAAGATTTTAAAATAATTGAAAGTGAAGGTGAAGGATTCAGCGAAATTCCTGCTGATTTATTTTTATGTGAAGAATGTTTAAAAGAATTAAATGAAAACGAAAATCGAAGAAACAAATATTATTTTACGACGTGTACAAATTGTGGACCAAGATTTTCCATTTCTAAAAAATCTCCATATGATAGGGTTAATACTTCTATGTCAGAATATAATATGTGTGATCTGTGTAAAAATGAATATGAAAATCCTGCGGATAGAAGATATCATGCCCAAACTATAGCTTGTATAAAATGCGGACCAAAATTAAGATTGTACATTAACGGCAATGAAGTAATTGATTCAGAAATTAAATTAATTGAAAAAGCCGTAGAGAAAATTAAGAATGGGGAGGTGATTGCTATTAAAGGTGTTGGAGGTTTTCATTTATGTTGTTTGACTAAGAATGAATCAGTAAATAATCTTAGAGGTATTACTAGAAGAAAAAATAAACCTTATGCAATAATGTGTAAAAATTATGAAATGGCATTAAAGATTGCAAATATTAATGAAAAAGAAAAAGATATACTTGAGAGTCCTCAAAGACCAATTGTGGTTTTAGATAAGAAAGATAAAAATGCATATTATGAGGTTAGTGAGCTTAATTCAATTGGAGTAATGCTTCCATATACTTCTTTACATTATTTAATATTTGATTTTATTGATGAACCACTTGTAATGACGTCTTCTAATTTTCCAGACGAACCTATAACAAATGAAAATAAAGAACAATTTGTTGAGATTATACTGACTCATGACAGAAAAATAGAAAATTTTGTTGACGATTCTGTTATAAAAATTATTGAAGGAAAAAAATTATTTTTGCGTAGAAGTAGGGGGTTTGTTCCGCAATCTATAGAAATTAAATCAGATTGTAAAAAAACAATTCTTGCACTTGGAGCAGAAATGAGTAATACTTTTTGTATATACAAAAACGGAAGGGCGATAGCTTCTCAATATATGGGAAATACATCCAATCTTAAATCATTTAATAATTATAAACAAAATATAAAAAAGTTTTTGGAATTTACAAACTCTAAACCGGATGTAATTTTGTGTGATAAACATCCAGAGTATAACACAACAATATCTGGAGAAGAATTAAGTAAAGAATTAAAAGTTCCTTTAATAAAAGTCCAGCATCATATAGCTCATTCTTATTCTATTGCAAAAGAAATTAATTTTGATGATTTTACTTCGATAGTTTGTGATGGGCTTGGATATGGTAATGATGGAAATATTTGGGGAGGAGAAATATTTCTTAATGATATAAGGACTGGTCATTTAGAAGAGCAATATCAACTAGGGGGGGATTCTGCTTCAAAAGATTCTAGAAAAATGTTATTTAGTATTTTGAGAAAAATTTTAAGTTTAGAAGAAATAAAAAAATACATAACAGATTATACTGAAAATGAGTTAGATATTTTAGATAAACAATTAAAAGATAATTTCAATTGTCCATTGACTTCGAGTTGCGGGAGGATTCTTGATGCTACTTGTGCGTTACTTGGATTTGGCTTTGAAAGAACATATGAAGGTAGGCAAGCAATGTTGCTTGAATCTAATTCGACGATTCCATATGATGATTTAGAGCCAGTTATAGAAGATAACATTTTGATGACGACTCCACTTTTCGAATATTTGATTAAAAATTATGATAGAGATAAAAAAAGACTTGCAGCGACGGTTCAACTTTATTTAGCAAAAGGATTATATGAAATTGCCAAGCGCTTTGATAAACCTATTGTCTTTGGAGGGGGATGTGCGTATAATAAAATTATGACAAAGTTTATGTTAGATCATAATGTTTATATTAATAATAATGTTCCGGCAGGGGATGGTGGTATAAGCTTCGGACAGATTGGATATTATTTGAAACAATTAACAAATTCTGGGAACGATATTTCCTGAGGGCATTGATAAAATTTTCTTACCAAAACGAGTTTGAATTGTGACATATGGATTACCTTCTGATTCGCTAATTATCTCTCCAATTATAGAAGCTGTTTCATTATATTTTTTTAGGATTGAAATAACTTGAGTAGAGTTTTCTTTTGAAGCGATACATATAAATCTTCCTTCACATGCTAAGTTATATACTTCTATTCCAAGTATATCTGTCAAAGCTTGAACTTCTTTTTTTACAGGAATTAATTTTTCTTCAATAAGAAAATCTTTTTTAGAATTTTGAGCAATTTCATTAATTACAGAAGCTAAACCTCCTCGAGTAATATCTTTTGCTTTTTTTATTAGATGACGAATTGATTTTAATTCATCTATGAGCGGTTTACTATCAGAAATTATTGATGATTCTAGTTCGTATCTTTTTGAAAGGAGAGCAGCACCATGTTCTCCGATTGATCCAGAAACAATTATCTTGTCTCCAATCTCAAGAGGAAGGTCTAGGGGAAGTTTAGAGATTCCGACTCCGCTTGTATTTATTATTATGCCGTCGACAGATCCTTTTTCCATAACTTTTGTATCTCCAGTAACAATTGGAATTTTTGTTTGTGATGATATTGATGAGATACTTTTCATGATCTTTTCTAATTTATCTTTATCGAAGCCTTCTTCAATTACTAAACTTAATGAAAGTCCAAGAGGATCAGCTCCGCTAACCACTAAGTCATTTATTGTTCCACAAACTGCAATTTTTCCAATGTCTCCTCCGGGAAAAAATTGGGGTGTGACAACATAAGAATCTGTTGTAATGAAAATAAAATCCCCACTAGGAAGCTGGAAATTTGCGGAATCGTCCAAAGAATTTTTCCAGGACGATCTATCAAAATCTTTTATTAACGATGATATAAGCATTTGCATTTCTTTTCCGCCGCTACCCTCACTGAGTTTGACTCTTCGTGAATTTGTATCTTGATTTATTGGTGGACATTGACCTGTTAAACAATCTTCGTTTTTTTCCATTTTATGCAGAAAGACTTTTTCCGTATTTATATGCGATAGCGCATGCACCTTCTGATTCTGAAACCATGCATGCGCCCATAGGTGAAGAAGGAGTACATTCTTTTCCGAAAAATTTACATTGAACAGGTTCAATTAAACCTCTAACAATTTCACCGCATCGACATCCGTTATTTTCTGAGCTTTTTACGTCATTGAATAAATCTTTATAGATTATTCTTGCATCAAGCTCAGGATTTATAGGAGCTAATCCAGAATTAGGAATTATTCCTATTCCCCTCCATTCAGCATCGACAAATTTTAAATTATTTTCAATCAATTTTTTTGCGACTAGATTACCTTGAGGAAAAACAACTTCAGGATATTCATTTAAAACTTCGATTCGATTTTCTTTTATTAATTTTAATAATTCATAAGTTGCTTTAAGTAGACCTTCTGGTTTAAAACTTGAGATTACTTGAGGAACTGGTATATCTAAATTTTTCCATATTTCTGAACCAATGATAGTTGAAACGTGACCTGGATCTATGAAGCCATCAATTTTCATTTCTTTTGTTAGGACTCTCATAGCCGGAGGAATAACTTTGTGTGCACAAAAAACTTTTATACCCTTACTTAATAAAACCGCAGTCATAGGAGTTGTTGTTTCAAAACCGACGGCAAAAAAAACTCTTTCTTTATCGTTAATTATTTGATCAACAGAATAAATTGTTTTGACGTCGGCGCCAAGTTCCTGTGCGTCTTTAAGTGACATTTTACTTCCGGGAACATTTGTCATATCCCCATATGTTGCCACTTTAATTCCTTTTATTGCAAGTTCAATCATACAATCTATATCGTATTGAGATGTTACACAAACTGGACAACCTGGACCAGAAATAAGTTTTATATTTTTTGGGAGGATATCTCGTATTCCATATTTCATAATTGTGTTCGTATGGCCTCCACAAACTTCCATAATCCTAACTTCTCCCATGTCCTTTGAGATCTCATTAATTTTTAGAATAATTTCATCCATTTCAAACTCCGTTTTTTGCAAGCTCGTCTTGGATTTCAATTTCTGCTAGAAGTCTGTATGTTTCTCTTGCCACTTCTTCTTCGACTTTTTGAATTGCAAACCCGACGTGAACTAAAACAAAATCATTAATATGCAAATCTTCAACGAAAGAAATGTCAGCTTCTCTTTTTATTCCACCAAAATCAACTATAGCCTTTTTTTCTTTTATTTCAATAATCTTTCCTGGAATTGCTAAACACATGATAAGGAGAAGATAAGTGGGTTTTTAGTTTTTGTTAAAATAATTCTCTTTACTTGTTACTATATTTATAGAGTAACAAGTACCGGCTCCATCCCAAATTAAATTTTTTTGTGAGATTTTGTTTGTAATTTACTTGCCAAACACACAACTTCGACCACCAACCAAGACCTTACCCCTTAACACGAAGTTGCTCGCCCAAATCGAGTCCCAACTCGAGCCAACATTTTGAATTGATTAGATAATTTGACAAAATGTAAACTCTCGCCCAAATACCAAACAAAATCTCTATTATAAATAAATTAATTTTTGTAATATGAGATGAAGCCACAAGTACCTAAATGTTTATAAATTATATATTTTTCTGAATAAAAATAGTTACTTCAACAAAAAATAAACCAAGAATTGTAAGAGGAAGAGTTGAATTATGGGTTCCTCATAATGGTAAAGAAAGAGCTTTTGCTTTTCCTAGTTATGGACCTAATAATTACCAAGGTGTTGGAAAATTAATTTTAGAAGATAATCAAGATGTTTCTACTGGAGATTATATGGCTTCTTTACTTCATTCAGCTTACTGTGATGATTCTGTTTCAAATGAACCAGAATTTAAAAATGTTAGAGAAATAATGAAAAATAGATGGCTTTGGGTTTTTAATAGAAATTTATGGACAGATAAGGGTGTTTATGTTTCTCAGGATGATAAAGCTGTAGGAAGAAGTAAACAATTAGATATTAATGAACTTGAAAAAAAGCTTAAGGGTGGAAGAGAATTAAGTGTTGGAGGAATAAGATTTAGCCAAGATGGAAAAACAAGATATGCTCCAAAAGGTTCTTACACATCAGGAGATCATACTCCAGAAAGATTATCAAAAGATGGATTTATTATTGCAAGTTGTAATCAAGAAGGTGCAGAAAAATTAGGAGAAGTTTCCTCTAAATTTAAAAATAATCCTTATTTATATAGTTTAGATATTTCAGAAAGACAAAAACCCGAATTAAGAGTGTCTGCTGTTTATGGGTACTTTGTTGGGTTCAGGTTCGATGGCGGCGGCAGGGGCGGCTGCGGCAGGGTCCATGGTTTTGGGGTATTAAAGTAAACGCCGAAGGCGAGCGATTTTGCGAGGAGTAAGGAGTTATAAATAATCTAGCGGGGTCGCGAGTAGTTCGCAAAATTTTTTATTTTTAGTTATATTTATTAATAATATCTTTCTTTATATTTAGTCTTAGTGAGGCAATGTCTATGAATCGGGCTACATGCCTGTTAATAGAACTTATCTAGTCATAAAATTCAATTGATTGGACAAAATTAATTTATTCAATCTCTACAATTCTTATACTGCCACCTTGGAGAATTTTAAGATCTTTTTTGTTTCGACACTGAGGACTGGAACATTCGTAAATAGCGTAGCCGTGACCTTTTTCAAGGATTGTGGCGGAGTTTTCTTTTTCACATATAGGGCAAGATATTTTATTTTTTATTTCTTTAATATAAATTTTTATTTTTGGATCAAGGTCTTTACAAGTGTCTATGATTTCTTTTCCAGAAAGTGTTGCAAGTTCTCCCACTTCTATTGTAATTGATTTTATAGCGCCAGCTTTTTTAGCTTCTTCTAAAATTCGATTACAAATTGATATTTCATGCATATAGATTAAAGAGAAAAAAGAGTATTTAGTTTTAATCATAAATTAACTTGCGCTAACAAATAAAGTCCTAATATTAGAATTACTATTGTAATAACTATTATTTTCTTGAGGAGTGATTTTTTTTTGATTCATTTTCTATATTTGATCTATATGATTTATAAATAATTCCTTCATTGATAAATTATGAAAACAGTAAGAAGAAAGTAATTATTTAAAATGATTAAAATGTGGGAATTGCGGTAACATTTATAAGTAATATTATATTATAATTTTCATTAAAGAGGAAAAATGAAACTAAGTATTCTCATCGGTGGAAAAGCAGGTCAGGGAATCAATTTGGTGAGTGGACTTGTTTCGAAGACACTTATACATCAAGGTTATTTTACTTTTAATTATAGGGATTATCCGTCGATAATTCGGGGCGGACATAATTTTAACATCTTGACATTATGCGATAAACAAATCATGAGTCATGAAACAACTATAGATATCATTGTTTCAATGGACGAATTGACTTCTAGTTTACATAAAAGCGAATTGAATAAAGGGGGGATAATCATTGAAAGTGCTTCGTATGAAAAGTTCGGACTTAATTTAAATGTGGCACTTGCCGGAGCATTAATGAAAATCTTAGGATTTAATCACGATGTTTTAATTGAAAATATTAAAGCTAACAAATCTATAAATAATGAAAAGGGAATTGAAGCCGCGACTGCGGGTTACGATAGTGTTCAAGTCAAGTATAATCTTTCGTCTCAAAAGAAAAATATTACGATAATGACTGGATCGAAGGGACTTGCTATTGGCGCTGTAAATTCTGGAATTGATCTTTATACTGGTTATCCTATGACTCCGTCTTCAGCTTTACTTCATGAGCTTGCCGGAATGATGGAGAAAAATGGACATTTTGTTTTTCAAGCTGAAAATGAATTATCGGCCGTAAATTCTGCGCTTGGTGCGAGCTTTGCCGGAGCTAAAGTAATGACTGGATCGAGCGGGGGTGGTTTTGATTTAATGACTGAAGCTTTAAGTTTACAAGGTACAACTGAACTTCCACTAGTCGTTCATCTTGCTCAAAGACCGGGACCAGCGACGGGACTTCCAACATTTACTTCACAAGGAGATTTGGGGCTCGCGCTTCGTGCGGGACATGGAGAGTTTCCTAGAATTGTTGCTGCGCCAGGAACTCCAAATGAATGCGCAGAAGTAACCAACGAATTATTTTATTTAACACAAAAATATGGTTCACTTGGAATTGTACTCACCGATAAACATTTACTTGAAGGAGAATATTCTTATGAAGATGCTCCAAAAAAACCCCTTGTTGTTAAAGTTGATAGGAAAGTTCCTGGAACAACAGGGTTTATTTCAAAAGTTTCAAGTTATGAGCAAGGTGAAGACGGTAATGTTACTGAAGATGGAAGCGTTGTGATCAAAACACAGAATGATAGACTTGCAAGGTATGAAGGTATGAGAAAAGAGATTAAAGATAAAAATATTTCAATGTATAAACTTCATGGAAAAAAGAATTCTAAAAATTTGATTATTGGCTGGGGTTCGACTTGTGGAGCTATTATTGATTCAATTAACAAGGGGAATTTGGATGCGCAGTTTTTACAAGTAATTTATATGAAACCTATGTCTCCAGATATAAAAAAGATAATACTAAAAGCTAAAAATATAATTTTAGTTGAAAATAATTTGACGGGTCAACTCGGAAGACTTCTTAGAGAAAGATTTTTGATTGCAATTCTAAAACAAAATCGAATTTTGAGATATGATGGTCGGTCGTTTACTCCTGGAATGCTTATCCCTGAATTAAAAAAGAGGATGAAGAAATGATTGCTACGCAAGAAAATATAGTTTTGAATTTTGAAGTAAACTCAAATTTCAAAAAGAGAAATGATATAATGATTGAGAGAAATTTGAGAAGTGGGGTGATTGAAACTGTAAACGAAAATCCTGCTCGCGACCCCGCTAGATTATTTATAACTCCTTACTCCTCGCAAAATCGCTCGACTCCGCTTGGATTTTCGACGACGGAAATGAGAATCCAAAACGATTTGAGAAGTAGTGAGAGTGAGATTGCTGGCTTCATGTCCGCCTTTCGGCAGGACATTACGCTAACGACGGAGATAATCAATAACAATTTTAGAAGTGAGGAGAGTAGTATGCAAATAAATGAGATTGAAATGAAATATATAATAGAAAATAGATTTGAAATAATTAATGAAATAAATAAAATTGGGGAAATTAAAAATTAAAACATGAAAGCAAATCAAAGATTTTCATTCATTAGAAATTTGTGTGGTGGTGATTTCAAATGAAAGCTATACCCATACCAAAAGATGAAATTGGAAAGATTGCGGATGTAGAGAAATCTAAGGGTCTGAAGTTTTTGAGAACGGCTAGTCCTGTGACGTGGTGTCCAGGTTGTCCGAATTATTCGATAATGGAAGGAGCTCGAAGAGCGGTACTTAATTTAATGAAACAAGGATGGAAGCGAGAAGATTTTATTATGGTTGCAGGAATTGGTTGTCATGGAAAAATTTACGATTATATTAATATAAACGGTTTTAACGCACTTCACGGCCGTGCTTTACCGACGGCTTTTGGGGTAAAACTAGGGAATCCGAATTTGAAAGTTATGGTATTTGCGGGGGATGGGGATAATTATTCTGAAGGTATGGAACATTTTATTCATATGGGAAGATTCAATCCGAATATGACGCTCATCGTCCATGATAATCAGGGATTTTCTCTCACTACTGGACAGGCGACTCCAATCACTCAAATGGGATATAACAAATCAAAAGCTGAACCTTACGGCGAAGTCCATTATCCGATGAATCCATTAAAGCTTGCACTTATGACAAATATTGGATTTATTGCAAGATGTAATGCAAGAGATTTTACACACACTGCTGAAATTATTGAAAAGGCGATGAAATATAATGGATTTGCATTTGTTGAGATCATCCAAGATTGCATCATTTTTAATACGGCTGTTAATGGTAGGGACGAAAATATGTATAAAGTAGAAAGCAAGAAAAGAACTTTTGACGAAGCTCTAAAACTTGCGAGCGAATACGATTACAATTCTAAAGATGGAAAGATTCCTATCGGAATCATTTATCAAGACGATTCTAAAATTGCGTTCGATGAAAAGTTTCCACCACTTAAGAAATTAAAAGAACAAAAAATTGGATGGCGTGACTTCAAAAGATCTTAATAACAATAATAAAATTTAAGTGATTGAAATCGAGGGGGAGATGAAAAAGTTTGAGGGAGAATAAAAGAAATTAATGGTGAGAAGATTAAAGTGGAGCGACATGATAATTATTGTGATGTGAAGTGTGGGTGGAAGGATTTTAAGAGGTAATTCTTGGGATATTGAGATAGCGTAGAGAGATTGAAGGGGTGGAAGGGGGTGGAAGGATACGAAGAGGTAGCGAAAAATATTAAAGTAACCACATTTTAATCTAAAGATGTTAGAGGCGATAAAAGAGATTTCTAAGAGGATAAAGTCTTATGATATAAATCAAGTTGAATTGACTTCTTATTGTAGAGGTAGAATGAAAGATAGGGGTGTTGAAGAAACTTTGGTTTTATCTACTCTGTTTTCAACAGATTTTATTTTTTATGTGGAAGAATAGGAAATTTTGTACCAGGGAAAAATTGAAAAGAGACACAAATTTATATATAAATTAAGTTCAAAATATTCCTTGATAATTATTGTGGCGTTTTATCGGCTTCATCCCAAATTAAATTTTTTTGTGAGATTTTGTTTGTAATTTACTTGCCAAACACACAACTTCGACCACCAACCAAGACCTTACCCCTT
>PFCY01000005.1:15916-19683 GCA_002763085.1 Candidatus Pacearchaeota archaeon CG10_big_fil_rev_8_21_14_0_10_32_14
TTACCCCTTAACACGAAGTTGCTCGCCCAAATCGAGTCCCAACTCGAGCCCATATTTTGAATTGATTAGATAATTTGACAAAATGTAAACTCTCGCCCTAATACCAAACAAAATCTTTATTAAAATAAATTAATTTTTGTAATATGGGATGAAGCCTCCCCTTAGACAAAATTTATATATGAAATCCTCTTTCATGTTTTATGAGAAAGGCTGTGTTGTTAATTTTTATTGGAGTTTTATTTGTTCATATAGTTTCAGCATCATATTCCTGTTCTGATGGTAATATCACTGTTGATAGCAAAGTCATCAATGCGGGAGAATTAAAATCTATCAATAATTTGAATATTGCATTACTATCACCATCTTATGGACCTGCTGCAGAGATTCTTGTTGATACAAGAAAGGTGGTACTAACTAATACTTCTTCATCGGAAGAAATTAAACTTTTGAGTGGAGATTATCAAATTAGTTTAGTGAAGATAAATGGATTGACTGCAACAATTAATCTTAAGGGAGATAAAGAAGAAATAGAAGTAAATACTGTGGAAGAAGTAGGTGGATTACAGATTTATGCATTACAAATTGCCGGTACTTATCCCGGAGAAGATGCTCGTCTTGAGCTGTTTGCGGGTAAAAAATATGCTTTTCTCTATGCAAATAATCTTACCATTACCCAAACTATTTCTGATGAAGAATATTTAACTGAAGTTCTTTCATCATCAAATTCTCAAGCAATGATTCGTGTATATAAATGTGAAAATGGAAATATTATTCAAGTTGATGATATTGTTAAGGAAATTACGAATCCGTCCACGAATTTTTCATTTGATGATGAAATAAACAATTCCGTAAATGATTCATCTAATAATAAAACCGTCAATCCGGTAAAAAATATTACTGATTTAGAAGGTGAAGAAAAAGATATGCCAAAAAGTAAAAGTTCTTTCTTTGCGTATATAATCTATTTTATTCCAACTATTATCTTGATAATCATAGGAATAGTTTATTATATCCACTCTAGAAAATATTAATATTTTAAATAAAATTGTTTTATTTCTTTCTAAAAAAATAACTAACTCCAGAATAAATAATATATAAAATAATTATGCTGGCAATCAACCAAACATACTGTGTTAAGACTTTACTGAGTTGAATGCAAGTACAATTACAAAAAGTTGGGAAAATTAAATATTTTTCATAATTAATACAAGTATCAAATCCTCCAGATGCACAAGCTTTACAAAAATAATCATATTTCATGAATCTAATTAGTAAAACAATTAGGAATGGAATTCCTAATGAAAATGATACTTTACCCCACGTAGGTTTTATGAATTCTTTGAAATTCATTTTCATTTTTATGTTTCTAATTTTTAACTCGTCCCCAATTCCACTTCGGCTTTTCGCATGTTCCATAGAAAATGAGTAATAGTAATAATATCATAAAGATATAAGGGAGGATTAAACCTATAATCGTGTCGGAGACTGAATGAGATTTGTTGTCAATCTTTAAGAAAAATAATACAAAAAGAATTATCCAAATCCATAAAAATGCCCAACCTTGCCATCGGACAGGGATCCAGCCCCAACCATAGAGTCTTTGTTTGAACCAGAGGTTTTGAGGATTGTCTCTAATATATTCTGTGTAATTTCTCCAGGAGTAGACTTTTAACTTCTCTTTTTTCATGAAGGTATATAGAATAATGGATATTTATTTGTTTGTAATTTCCCATTATTCAAACATCTAAATTTTTCATGAGGTCTGCTTTTGTGATAATGCCTTCAAGTTTTCCTTTGTCTTTAACTAGAACACAAGGATAATGATTAAGAAGATTTTTTATGACTTCAATACTCGTGTTCTTAGAAATTATCGGAGGCGAATCTTCCATAACATTGCTTGCTGATCTTCTTCCAATATTTTTTAGATCTTCTTTTAAAATTGAGGATTCTGTAATTATTCCCACAATATTATTCTTATTGAAAACTGGAATTTGAGAAATAGATCTTTTAGACATGACTTCGATAATTTTATTTATTTTTTCTGTAGATTTTACCTGTATTATTTTTTTTGTCATTATATGGTCTGCGGTTTTTTCATTTTTGTGTGAAAGGGAGGAAAAAACCTGCTCGATCTGTTTAACTTTAGAATATGTTGGATCGAGCCGGCCCGATTCAATTTTTGTAACCATACTTTGGCTTATATTTGCCAGCTTGGCAAATTCTGCTTGAGTCAAACCAAGTTTCATCCTTATCTTCTTTAATTGAGTGATGTCAAATATCATAGTAATACAGTAATAATTTATACTTATAAATATTCCTATAGGAATAATTGTGTCAAAAAATAATATAAAGCATCATTAACGATTCTTTTCAATGAGTGATTACGATTTACAAACTTTACTTGTTCATGGCGGGGAAAGACCTGATCCATATACTGGCGCTATAGCTCCAAATTTAGTAAGATCAAAAACTTACAAACAAGAGTTTGGTGTAAATTCAAAATATGAGTATAGCAGGGCGCAAAATCCAACTCGTTTAGTTCTTGAAGAAAAGCTTGCTTGTTTAGAGGGGGGAGGTAGAGCGAGCGTTTTTTCATCGGGACTTGCGGCAGAAGCTAATTTGTTTTTAACGCTTTCTCCTGGGGATCATATAATCATACCGAGTGAAGTTTATGGGGGAACTTTGAGGCTTCTTAGAAATGTTTTTGTGCCTTATGGAATTACCTATACACAATCCGATTTATCTTCAGTTGAAAATATAAAAAAAAATATAACTCCAAATACAAAATATTTTTTTATTGAAGCTTTAACAAATCCTTCGCTTATTCCTATAGATTTAGAGTTAATGGATGAGGTTTCAATGGAGACGTCGATTCCATATATTGCAGATATGACTTTTTGTCCGCCATCTACGATGCGTGCTTTTGATTATGGAGCGTTTGCTGTCATTCATAGTGTGAGCAAATATCTATCCGGACATAATGATGTTTTGGCTGGGGTGGTCATAACTCGTGATGATAAACTTCACGATAGACTAAAATTTCTTCAAAAGACGGTTGGCGCAATTCTTTCTCCTGACGAATGTTATCGTTGTATTCAGGGGATAAAAACTCTTCAAGTTAGATGGGAGAAAGTCAGTGAAAGTGCTTTGGAAGTTGCTTCATATTTATTCGACAATGAAAAAATTTCTAGAGTTCTTTATCCTGGTCTTGAGAGTCATCCTGGACATAATATCGCAGAAAAATATATGAGAAAAGGATATGGAGGAGTCTTATCTTTTGAAATTGCTTCAGAAAATTGCGATTTAAAAAAATTTGTCGATGAAGTTCAGAGAGATGGAATTGTAACTTATGGAGAGAGTTTGGCCAGTCCTGAAACTTTACTTGCTTATCCTTATACGATGAGTCATGGTTCTTTAACAAGTGAAGAAAAAGAAAAATTGAAAATCACTCCGAGATTATTTAGATTGTCCCTAGGGCTTGAATCTCCTAAAGATATCATTCATGAATTAGGAAGAGGTTTAGAAGCTGTCTAATCACCTTTAATAATTATTGCTATTAACTTTTATAGTTATATCTTTTTGGGAAGGGTTTTTTATAATGAGGGGCGTGTAAGAAGTCCCTTTTTCAGCATTTATTTTTTTATGACTAAAATCGCAGTACGGAATTTTCTTAGATTAAATCGTTTTACCCCGCAGCTTGCTGCGGCTGGGCAAAGCTAATAATCTCTGAAGTTCTTATTCTTTAATGGAAGTTGAAAGAGCGAGTC
>PFCY01000073.1 GCA_002763085.1 Candidatus Pacearchaeota archaeon CG10_big_fil_rev_8_21_14_0_10_32_14
GCTAAGAATATCAAAGCAATTAAATCTGAGGCTTATTGTAAAGTAATAACTACAATATGAAGTTAGAAGTTGAGAGATTTTCAACAGAGCCAACAGAATAGAAAGGTTTTTAAACCGAATTTTGATATCTTTTAGTATTGTAAAGTCGTTAATGCTTTGTGTGTAAACTATCTCACTGCGCTAATAATCTATTGTCAAAAAATGCATATTCTTCAACCAAAACACGTTAAACTTAATGAAAAAGATGCCGACGAATTACTTATGAGGCTTAATCTTTCTAAATCTCAATTACCAAAAATAATTCTTAATGATCCCGCTTTGCCTGAAGGATGTGCAGTTGGAGATATAATTAAAATTGAAAGAAAAGATACTGAGACTGAAGAATCATTCCTGTATTTTAGAGTTGTTGTTTAAAATGGTAAAAGATAAACATATCGTCGTGAAAAAATATTTAGTCGGACACTCATTAGTGGAGTCAAATATCACTTCATTCAATAATTTTTTAGGAAAAAGAATGCAGGAGATTGTAAATGAGGTTAATGAATCTATTCCAAATGAAGATTTTGAGATCCAGCTTGGAAAGATTGATGTCGGCAAGCCGGTTGTCATTGAAGCAGATGGTTCATCTTCATATATCACACCTGCGGAAGCAAGACTCAGAAATCTAACCTATTCTGCTCCTATCACCTTAGAAATCAGCGTCAGAAAAGATAGTCAAACTGATTCTCAAGTCGTTGAAATAGGAAAAATCCCAATAATGGTAAAAAGCAAGGTTTGTAATACATGCGGAATGAATAAAGAAGAATTAACTGCAAACTTTAATGATCCACTTGATCCTGGAGGTTACTTCATAATTAACGGTAATGAAAGAGTACTTGTTATGGCGGAAGACCTGGCTGAAAATCAAGTCTTCCTTGAAACAAAAGTTCGTGGAGCTAATGAAGAATTATTATTGAGATTATTTTCTCTTAAGGGAACTTATAGAATTCCAGTTTCAATTACAGAGAGTAAAGATGGATTAATTGATGTATCATTCTCAAGATTCAAAAATATTCCAGTGGTTGTTATTTTAAAAGCACTTGGACTTGTCAAAGAATCTGAAATTTCAAAATTAATAAAAAAGGAAACTGACAGTGTTATTGTTAATCTATACGAATTCTCAAATATTGCCACTCCAGATGATGCGATGATGTATATCGCTGAAAAAACATCTCTTCAAGGAACTAAAAAAGAAATAATTGATAGAGTCAAGCAAAGAATTGATTCATACTTACTTCCGCACATCGGGCAAAAGAAAGAAGACAGAATGAAGAAAGCGATAACATTGTGTAAATTGATTAAACAATTCTTAATTGCTAAAGAAAATCCTTCTCTTAGAACAGATAAAGATCATTATGCAAATAAGAGAGTTAGATTATCTGGGGATCTTCTTGCAAGTTTATTCAGAGTGAATCTCGGAATTTTAATAAGAGATATGCAATATTCTTTGCAAAAATCGTCAAAAAGAAAGAAATTCTTTTCTATAAAGACAATCGCTAAATCGACGCTGTTTTCACATAGAGTTGAATCTGCAATTGCAACTGGTTCATGGGTCGGAGAAAGAAAAGGAGTGACTCAGAATATGAACAAGACAAATTATTTAGAGACTATTTCTCAACTTCAGAGAATTTCTAGTATGTTGCCTGGCGAACAAGAGAACTTCATGGCAAGAACACTTCATCCAACTCATTATGGCCGATTCTGTCCGATAGAAACGCCTGAAGGAACTGAGATCGGACTTAGAAAGAATCTCGCAATTTTAGCAAAAATCTCAACGAGAATTCCTGGTGATTCTGGAAATTTAATAAAAATATTTGAGTCGTTAGGATTGGAAAAGGTAAATGAAAAATATGATTATGATGTATTCATGGATGGAATATTTATTGGAAATGTCGCGAATGGAAAAGATTTCTCACAAAATATAAAAGAAAAAAGAAGAAATGATGAATTGCCATCGGAACTTAATGTGAGAGTTGATGATACGTTCAAAACTATTTCAATATCCACTGAACCGGGAAGAGTTTTAAGACCATTAGTCATCATTGATAATGGAATGCCAAGACTTAGGGACGAGCATCTAATAGAGCTTGAGAGCGGATCTATAACTTGGAACGATCTTGTAAAAAAAGGTTTAGTTGAATATTTGGATGCAGCAGAAGAGGAAAATGCGTTAACTGCAATTTATCCACAAGAAGTTACAAGTGATCACACTCATCTTGAAATTGATCCAATGGATTTACTTGGTGTTGTTACCTCATTAGTTCCTTATGCTAATCATGATCAGTCTTCTAGACTTAACAGAGGAAGTAAAACACAAAAACAGGCGCTTGGACTTTATGCTGCGAATTATTTAGCTAGACTTGATACAGATGTAAGCATACTTCAATATCCACAAAAACCAATTGTTAGAAGTTTTGTTTACGATACTCTTCAAACTTATCCTGCAGGACAGAATTTAATCGTCGCTATAATGACTTATGATGGTTATAATATGGAAGATGCTTTAGTTTTCAATAAAGGAAGCATTGATAGGGGTATTGGAAGAAGTTTTTATTTTAGACCATATTCTGCAACTGAAATGAATTATGCTGGTGGATTAAAAGATGAAATTTCTATTCCAGATAAAGATACATCTGGTTACAAACTTGAGTCATTATATAAACACTTAGAAAATGACGGTATTATTTATCCTGAAGCTGAAGTTGATGAAGGTGAGGTCATGATCGGAAAAACTTCACCACCAAAATTCTTGAGTGAAGCTAGAGAAATTTCAGTAAGAACAAAGAAAGAATCTAGTGTTGTTATGAGACAAGAAGAAAAAGGAGTTGTCGACGCGATTTTCATCACTGAAGATGAAGAAGGTAATAAAATTGTTCAAATCAGAACAAGAGATCTAAGAATTCCAGAACTTGGAGATAAATTTGCTACGGCTCATGGTCAGAAAGGTGTTATTGGTGCAATAGTTCCAGAGGAAGATATTCCATTCACATCAAAGGGAATCAGACCGGATGTTATGTTCAATCCACATGGTCTTCCTTCACGTATGACCGTCGGGTATTTGATGGAATTACTTGCAGGTAAAGTCGCTTGCGCCGGCGGACGAATTGTCGACGGAACTCCATTCTCTGGAGAGACAAAAGATGATCTTGAGAAACAACTTAAGGTTTTAGGTTTCAGATACGACGGAAAAGAATCGATGTATTCTGGAGTTACTGGAAAGAAAATGCAAGCTAAGATTTTTGTCGGAAATATGTATTACCTTAAATTAAGATATATGGTAGGAAATAAAATCCATGGTAGAAGTTCAGGAAAGATTGCTCTTCTCACAAGACAACCAATTGAAGGTAGATCGAGAGGTGGAGCTTTAAGATTGGGAGAAATGGAACAGCAAGCTCTTGTAGCTCATGGTGCGTCGCTGTTGCTTAAAGAAAGATATGATTCGGATAAAGTTGTTCTTCATATTTGCAATGAATGCGGTGGAATTGCTATCGATGATACTATAAGAAACAAGATCTCATGTCCGTTATGTACAAGTGAAGAAGTTGAACCAGTTGAAGTTTCATACGCATTCAAATTATTAGTTGAAGAACTTCAAGGATTGCATATTATAACTAAATTCCATATGAAAAATAAATACGAATAAAATGAAACCGATAAAAAAACAAATTAAGGAACTTGAATTTGGTTTGATTGGGCCGGAGATAATACGAAAACTTGGTTGTGCAAAGATTGTTACCCCTGAATTATATGATATTGATGGTTATCCAGTTGACGGTGGTTTAATGGATCTTAGACTTGGAGCAATTGATCCAGGGGTCAGATGTAGAACTTGCGGGGGAAGATTAAAAGAATGTTTAGGTCACTCAGGAAGCATAGAACTTGCGCGTGCAGTTGTTCATTTAAAATATGTAACTTTAATTGAACTTGGTTTAAGATGTTATTGTCAAGAATGTTATAAATTTTTAGTTTCGGATGCAGATTTAAATAAATACACAATAAGTCAAAGAGTTAAAAAAGCAAAGGATGCAAAAAAATGTCCACACTGTCAAGCACCTCATGAAAAAATAAGGATTGACAAACCAACTAGTTTTTATATAGATAAAAAAAGAATATTTCCGACAGAAGTCAGAGAAAGACTTGTGAAAATCACCGATGAGGAAATCAAAAAAGCTGGAGTCAATCCAAAAGCAGCTAGACCTGAATGGGCAATTTTGACATTACTTTTAGTACCTCCAGTAACTGTCAGACCAAGTATAATTCTTGAATCTGGAGAGAGAAGTGAAGATGATCTTACTCACAAATTATCAGATATCATAAGAGCTAATCAAAGACTTTGGGAAAATCTTAATGCTGGTGCGCCTGAAGTTATAATAGAAGATCTTTGGGATTTGCTACAATTCCATATAACAACATTTTTCGACAATACCGTCGCTAGAATCCCTCCTGCAAGACATAGAAGCGGTCAACCACTTAAAACAATCACGGAAAGAATCAAGGGTAAAGAAGGGAGAATTAGAAAAAATCTTGCAGGTAAAAGAGTCAATTATAGTGCGAGAAGTGTCATTTCTCCTGATCCGATGATTGAAATCAATGAGGTTGGTGTTCCTTATGAAATTGCGAGGATCGTAACAGTAGCAGAAACGGTAAATGATCTTAATATTGATTCATTAAAAAAATTAATTAAGACAAAGGGATATCCGGGGGCAAATTATGTAATAAGACCCGACGGCAAGAGGAAAAAAATCACTGAAGATCTTAAAGAAGAAATAATAAATGAGATTGAACCTGGATATAAGGTTGAAAGACATCTTCAAGATGGCGATATTGTTTTATTCAACAGACACCCATCACTTCATAGAGGAAGCCTTATGGCACATTTTGTGCGAGTTCTTCCTGGACGAACATTTAGATTACATCCAATGGCTGCCTTTCAATACAACGCAGACTTTGATGGTGATGAAATGAACATCCACTCACCACAAACCGAAGAAGCTAGAGCCGAAGCGAAAATACTTCTTGATGTAAAAAGAAATATGATGTCTCCAAAGAACAATTCAAATTTAATAGGAACATCTGCCGATGCGGTTACAGGAAATTATTTGATGGGACTTTCAGATTTCAGTAAGAGTGATGCAAATCAATTGCTTTATCAATCCGGCATAACGGCTAAGTTTGCAAAGAAAATTGTCAATGGAAAAGAAATTATCTCTCAAATTCTTCCAAAAGAATTAAGTTATTCTGATGATACAGTAAAAGTCAAAGACGGGGGGTTCATCAAAGGTATAATCAACGAAAGTACATTTGGTGTTGAAGATGGTATTTTAGTCAAAAAGCTAGATAAGCAAGTTGGAAGAGAAAGAACGTTCGATACAATAAAAGGAATTTTTAAGATTGGTACAAAATATTTGACTCAAAGAGGAATTACAATTTCTGTTCACGATCTAGACTTAAGAAAGGATGTTATTGATGAAGCAAATCAAGTAATAAAGAAATCAGAAGAAAGGGCATTTGAAGTCGTTAAATCATATCAAGACGGAACTCTTGAAATTATACCAGGAAAAACTCTTGAAGAATCTCGAGAAATAAAGATACTTCAAGTCCTTAACGAAATTAGAACAAAAATAGGAGACATAGTCAAGAAAGAATTCCCCGAAGATAATCCAGTGAATTATATGATAAAGTCTGGTGGTGGCGGTAATGTTCTTAATGTCACAATGATGGCATCTTGCGTCGGTCAACAGGTACTTGGAGGTAAAAGAATTGAAATCGGCTACACTGGAAGAACTCTTTCAAATTTCAAGAAAGGTGATCTTTCTCCTCGATCAAGAGGATTTATTTATTCTCCATTTATGAAAGGACTGAGACCAGATGAATTTTTCTTTGGTGCTGTAACAGGAAGGGATTCACTTATGGATACTGCACTTCGTACTCCAAAATCTGGTTATTTATATAGAAGACTTGCAAGCGCGCTTCAAGACCTTAAAGTAGAATACGACGGAACAGTCAGAGACAGCAATAATAATATCATACAATATAAGTTCGGTGAAGATGGAATAGATGTTGCGGGACTTCATATAGATCAGAAGATTGCCCCTGGAGAAGCAATAGGTATCGTCACTGCACAAAGTTTTGGAGAGAGTTCAACACAAATGGTTTTGAATGTATTCCACTTTGCGGGTGTTCAAGAAATGCAGGTCACTGCAGGTCTTCCTAGAATAATTGAAATTTTCGACGCTAGAAAGAAACCTTCGTCTCCGAAGATGGAAATTTATTTAGATAAAGACCATAATAATGAAAAAGATGCAAGGATATTTGCAGAAAAAATAAAAGAAACAAAACTAAAACAAGTCTTGAGTCAAATTGAAATTGATTTTTCAGAAAAGAAAATTGATATTGGTCTTGATAATCAAGGACTTAAAAGCACTCATACAACAGTTGCAAAAATTGCAGAAAGATTAAAAGAACTTGGATTTAAAGTTAAAGAGAAGGATAATTCTATATCTATTACGGTAGCAGATACAACATTTAGAGATATATACAAACTTAAAGAAAAGCTAAAGGAGACAAAAATTTCTGGAATAAAAAATGTTGAACAAGTTTTGATTGTAAAGAGAGAAAGAGATTTTGTGTTATTGACACTTGGAACAAATCTGAAAGAGATATTAAAATTAAAAGGTGTTAACATCGATAGAACAATATCAAATGATCTTCATGAAGTTGCTGAAGTGTTTGGAATCGAAGCTGGAAGAGAATTGATCATACATGAAATTAAAGAAGTATTAAATAGTCAGGGTCTTGATATTGATGCGAGACACTTAAGGCTCGTCGCTGACGCTATGACTAATACAGGTTTGGTTAAAGGTGTGACAAGAATGGGAATAATTGCTCAAAAATCTTCTATACTTGCAAGAGCGACGTTCGAAACTCCTGTCAAGCAGTTTGTTGCTGCCTCAATCAAAGGAAGCCGGGATAAACTTTCAAGCGTCATAGAAAATATAATCCTCAATCAACCTGTTCCAATCGGGACTGGACTTCCGGGACTGCTTGTTAAAGTAATCGGACCACTACAAGAGAAAGAAGAAAATTTGAAACGCGCTAAGAAAGAAGTCGTCGAGAAAATCAATAAATAATTAATTTTGAGAGGCAGATACATTTATAAAACAACTAAATCTCAAAATGAATAGTAGGAAAATATGATATGGTAAATATTCTAGATATGAGAGATATACGTTATATCAATCTCTTCAGCAGAATTACAAAAGTGCAGACTCGATTCTGTTTCAATTATAATGATACGGTGATATTCGGTGTTACTAAGAATCAAGTTTCTAAAGCAATCGGGAAAGAAGGTATCAATGTCCGAAGAATCAATGAGATACTTAAGAGAAAAATTAAGATAATAGGAAATCCAGAGGATGGGACGCAAAATGTTGCGGAAATAAAAAGGTTTATCGAAGATATTGTTTATCCTGTAAGTTTTAAAGATATTGAGATAACAGAAAATGAATTAATTCTCAATGCTGGAAGCCAAAGCAAAGCTGCACTTATTGGAAGACAACGAAGAAGAGAAAACGAACTTAAAGAGATAATCAAAGACTATTTCAAAAAAGATTTGAGGATTGTTTAATATATATTCAAAAACAATAATAGTTATATTATACTTTTCTTTTTATACGTGGATGTATGATTTGATAATAATTCTCGGTGAACATAGAAATGAAAAGGCCGCATTCTACATTGGTAAGGAGGTATCATCAAGATTAAGAAATCTAGGATTAAACATTAAAGAATTAGAAAATCCAGATAAAAGAACTCTTCTTGAATTTTTAAGGGAAAATCCAGATAAAGAATTGAATTCTTTAGATGTGGTTTCGTTTCTTGATGGATTTGGTTCAAAAATGAATAGGAATTATAGAGACTCTTACCCATTCTTAGTAAACTTTCATAATTATGGAACGAATAAAACACAATTTATATCAAGCGATCATTTACGAATTACACGTCCTTCTCCTCAAAGAGATTTAATGTTGTCTGTTTTTCCTCAATTAACTCATTTACCTTATTCGGATGAGATAGAAATAGCTCCTTGTAGGAATAGTTTTCTTATCGAATTGCCAGAAATCCAACATTATTCTATTAGCAAGAGGAACTTGTCAATCGTAAAAAAGTTATGGATAAAGATAGTTATGAATGTTATGGAAGTTATCTTGTTGAAACAGATATTGATATTACTAAGATGAGGGGTTGGATGAGTAAAGAAATTATAGATACTATGACAAGTGCATTACTATATATAGCAAAGAATAGATTGGATTACTTATCTATCTGTATGAAATCTTCTGAACGTGAAAAATTGTTGAGAGATACGTATTCTAGAGAGTTTGAACGAATTGTCAATCATCCATCGTAACGTTTAAAAACTCAACTAATTACGATAACTTGTTCTAATATGATTAGAAATAGTTACAAATGGGATTAAAATCTGCAAAAAAATTAATAAAGAAAAGAAAGAAGTTTAGGTGGGCCGATCATCATTACAAAGTCAAGACTCTTGATCTTTACGCGAAATCAGATCCACTTGGCGGGGCGAACCAAGCTAAGGGAATAGTTCTTCAAAAAGTCCAGAAAGAAGCGAAACAACCAAACTCAGCGATGAGAAAATGCTGCAAAGTCCAGCTTACAAAAAATGGTAAGCAAGTAACTTGTTTTATTCCTGGAAACTTAGCTCAAAAATTCATTGATGAACACGATGAAGTCATGATTGAAAGAATTGGTGGAAAGCAGGGAAGATCTAAAGGAGATATTCCGGGAGTTAGATATAAAATCATAAAAGTAAATGATCAGCCGTTGCATCTCTTATGGATGGGTGTGATCGAGAAGGGTAGAAGATAAAATGACAGTGACTACAAATCAACATTATACAGAACGACCACGAGTTGACAAAGATATACCTTTAGACTATCAGATTCAATCTATAGGGAGTGGAAATGAAGTTTATCAAACCCCTCAAGCTCAAAGAAAAATTATGCAAAATCCCCCTAGTCGCTTGATTTCTCTTAATTGTAAATTGGCAGAAGTGAGAAGCTATCTTCAAGGAGTTGAGGGAATGACTCCTATTAAATCTTATTCAACTCAAACGGGCGAACAACTCTTCCAGTATGGAGCAGGTTTTGTTGGTATTCATCCCTCATTTGGATCTATAACAGTTATTGGACTCAATAAGGATATTATAAGCAATCTTGAAAAAATAACTTTAGGAGAAAATAAATAAAATGGCTGAAGCGATTAAATTCAAATTATTTGACAAGTATGATGTTTCTGAAATTTCAATTGAAGATCCGGGCCTGAAAAATGTTATCAATCTTGACGCGAAACTTATCGTTAAAAGTCATGGACGAAATGTTATGAAAGCTGGACAAGCTAAAATGAATATCGTTGAAAGAATCATGAATAGAATCGGAACGGCTGGGCATCGTGGAAAAAAACATAAATTGATAAAAGGAACTTCTACTGGAAAATATACAAAAAATATGGGAATCGTTCTTGATGCTTTTGATATTATAGAAAAAAGAACTTCTAAGAATCCCGTCGCTGTATTAGTCAAGGCGGTTGAAAATGCTTGCCCTCGAGACGAAATCACGGTCATAGAATATGGTGGTGCGAGATATCCT
This sequence comes from Candidatus Pacearchaeota archaeon CG10_big_fil_rev_8_21_14_0_10_32_14, assembly GCA_002763085.1. Lineage (GTDB taxonomy): Archaea > Nanobdellota > Nanobdellia > Pacearchaeales > GW2011-AR1 > PFCY01. The sequence goes on from PFCY01000073.1 coordinate 9,711, forward strand.
CAAGCTGTTGATGTTGCTCCGATTCGAAGAGTAAATCTTGCGGTCAGATGGATAGTTCACGGCGCAAGCGATAAAGCATTCAATAAAAAGAAAACTGTCGCTCAAGCTCTTGCTGATGAAATAATTCTTGCCTTTGAAGGAAATGGTGAAAGTTTCGCTTTAAGAAAAAAGAACGAAGCTGAAAAGCAAGCTGATTCTGCAAGATAAAATTTAAATAGTTCTATACAAAGATTTTGTATGATCAATTACAAAACAATAGAAGAATTTTTAGATAAAGTAAGTGAAATAAGAAAATCTGAATCAGAATTGAATGCTGACGGGGAATTAAATGATCTTGAAAGAAATGTTCTTAGAGAAAGAGTTCAACTTCTTCATAATTAGTTTAAAGATTATCCTCTACTAAACCGAGTTAATGTTACTTTTGTACCTTTGTAATGGTGTTGAGTATAGTTAAGGACGTAAATATTTCCCCATATTCTGCTTGAATTCAGTATATTTCATAAAGTATCTTAGTTCTTTCACCATCC
>PFCY01000042.1 GCA_002763085.1 Candidatus Pacearchaeota archaeon CG10_big_fil_rev_8_21_14_0_10_32_14
CTTTAAGTTTATACAATCTATATTTACCACAAAATATGCAAGATTTACCTTCAAAAAACTTGCGTGCAACACCTTGTATCATTAACACCGTCGTAGTTTAGCTAATTTTTAAGCTTTTTTGGTGCTAAAATGCACTAATCACCTATTTGTTTATAGTATTTTTATAACGACTTTTATGTTCAGCAGAGTCATCGGATCATTTATGTATAAGCCGTATGAACAAAGAGATTTTGCAAAAGGAAAGGAAGAACTCATAAAAAATTATGAACCGACTGTAACATTTGTAGTACCTTGTAAAAACGAAGATAAGTCGATTTATCGAACTATTGCTTCATGTGTCTATGTTGATTATCCCCAGAAAAAGATTGAGATTATTGCTATAAATGACGGAAGTACAGATAATACTCTTGCTGAGATGAATAGAGCTAAAGAAGATTTTTCTCATTATGATATTAAAATTATAAATTTCAAAGTGAATAAAGGCAAAAGACATGGTATGGAGGTCGGATTTAAACAAGCAACCGGCGAGATTGTTATTCAATTAGATTCAGACAGTTTTCCTCTAAGAGACTCAGTTAGAGAGATCATAAAACCGTTTGTTGATCCTAGAGTTGGTGCGACAGTGGGACATACGGATCCAGATAATTCTGATGTTAACGTCTTGACAAAAATGCAGAATGCATATTATTTCATGTCATTTAGGGCACTCAAAGCAACAGAAAGTAATTTTGACATGGTCTTTTGCTGCAGTGGATGTTTTTCTGCTTATAGAAAAGATTACGTTTTACCCGTTTTAGATAAATGGCTTGAAGAAAAATTTTTAGGAAAGGTAGTTACATTTGGGGATGATAGGGCGTTAACAAATTGGATAATAAGACAAGGCCATAAAACCGTTTATGTTGCTGAAGCTAAAGCCACTACAGTTGTTCCTGAATCGTTAAAAATTTTCTTAAAACAACAAGTTAGATGGAAAAAGGATGGTTCATAAATTCAATTAGAATTGCTCCGGAGGTTGTAAGACAAGATAAATTTGTTGCTTTCACTTACTTCCTGCCTCTTATTCTATTAACTTTATTAACTCCTATAATCGCATTTAAAGCATTGATCATAAATCCGTTTTTCCTCGGAATTTCACCTTTATTTTATTTACTAGGAATTTTCCTCGTTGCTATTCTAATGTTTATGCATTATAATTATTTTGAGGGCGGGAAATATGGAAAGTATATGATTGCTTGGGCAATTCTAAATTTGACAATTTTATCTTACGTTTTAGTTTATGCGCTTTTTGATTTAAGAAATATGGCGTGGGGGACAAGGTAATGGAAGAAGAAACAAAAATTAGATTGAAATTTACTATGATTATATTTCTCATTGCGCTAATCTTAATTGTTGGAACAGTGTATGATAAATATTCTGATGATGTTAATGTATTTAAAAAAGTTGATAGAGTATATTATGACCATCGATATGAAAATCTTAAAGAAAACTACAACTCGAGTACATGTAAAGTTCAATATCCTACCAATGAGAGTAAGATAATTATTTTGAGAATGGATGATATATCTGCTTTCCAATATAAAAAATCGTCTAGAGTTTTGGTTAAAGATATTTTGGATAGAGATATATCTGTAACATTGGGTTTAATTCCTGAAGGGTTAGCAAACGATAAATCTACAATAAAGTGGCTCAATATATTAAAAAAAGATATTCGTATAGAAATTGCCCAGCATGGATATGATCATAGCTATGAAGAATTTAAAGCATTGGATGAAGAATCAGCTTCTATGAAAATTGAAGAAGGGAAAAAAATTATTGGTTATTATTTAGGAATTATTCCAGTAACTTTTATTCCACCATATAATGTTAATAGCAAAGATACGGAATTAGCTCTTAAAGAATCTGGATATAAAATTTTATCGTCTGGATCAGGATCAACTAACTTGACTGATGAAAATTTTGGAGAGATGGGATATACTTCAAGAACTTATATTTATGGTCAAGACGAATACAGAAATGAAAATTCTGGAAGTGGATTTGTTGATGTTGAAGAAGTCATAAGTGATTGTAAAAATAGTCTTAATTCGCAGAATCTTTGTGTTGTGATGATACATCCCCAAGATTATTTGAAAAGAGATTCTAATGATAAAATCATGGATGAATTTGATTCTGTGAGATATAATAACTATCTTGAGACTCTTGATAAACTTGAAAAGCTACGACAAAACGAAAACGCAGAGTTCAAGAATTTTGATGATTTACTTGTTTGTTAAGGGTAATTGCTTAGTATAATAATAATTAATTCTAGAGTGAATACAATAAATATCTTCGTTAACGTATATAATGAGGTTCATAATTAATTATAAAGGATATGAGCGATTCGTTTTAATGAAAAGAGGAATCGTTTTAGTGACGGCATTTATATTAGCTATGACTTTACTTGTGATAATATCTGCTAAAGAAGCGACGAATGTTACGTCACCATATTCTTACTCGTTTTCTTCAAGTGGGATTTTATATGAAGCTGGAAGCGACTCTAAAACAACAAGTCCGTATTGGTGGTTAAACTCTGGAGCTGAATTAATAATAGAGAACGGAAGTGGAAAAACGATTCAAGGAAATTTAATTTCAAGCGATAAATGGAGATTAATTTATGCAAATTCAAATCCTCTTGACACAGATAAGGGTTATCATCCGCAAAATATTTTTAGACTTTATGGAAGAAGCTTATGGACAAATTATAAACAGACTGCGTATTTTAAAATAAATAAAGATCAATTAAGCTTAAGTCCAAATCGAGATGGTCATAACGGCTTACTTTTAATGAATAGAATTCAGGACGGCAATAATCTTTATTATTCTGGAATAAGAGTTGACGGACAAGCGATTATAAAGAAAAAGCAAAACGGAATCTATTATACTCTTGCTTCATCGAAAGTTTACAATGGAACTTATGATAGAACAAAAAATCCTTCACTTCTTCCTAAGAATAAATGGATTGGTCTGAGAAGTGAAATAAATACTTCCAATGGAATTACAAACATTAAACTCTATATGGATGAAGGAAAAAAAGGGATTTGGAAATTACTTTTGAATGTTAATGATACTAAGTCTTCGCAAGGAACTCCCATAACCTCTCGTGGAAGAACTGGAATAAGAACTGATTTTATGGATGTTGAGTTTGATGATTATAGTGTTGTTGGGAAATGAGATGCTTCGCTTCGCGAAGATCATTTTGAAAAATTTGGACGAATTTCACATTGAACGGATATTTGAATTTGCTTCGCTCCAAAGTCGCCCAGTTATTGGTTGCTCACATATTAGACTTTTTCATAATATGTTCGCTTGACGAAAATGAGAAGAAAACTATTTTTGAAGAGATAGATTTAAAATTTCTAAGTAACTAGATTGTATATAATAAACATAATTGAGCTTTACTTTTTTCTAATATTCTTGTTATGGGCATTATTCGGGATTTCATTGTTATATTCGTGGAGTAAATTAATTTACTATATCTGTTATAAAGAACCTAAATATTGGAAGAAATTATATCTTAGCAAAAGAAAACCAATAATAGGAAATAAAATCTTATGGAATTTTTATTTTGGGAAGCAGGATTTTGATGATCAGATAATTAGAATGTATAAGTTAAAGATAAAGTTATTTCTTTCTGGATTATTATTGACATCCTTTTTGAATATTTTATCCATGATAATAATTGACGCTATATTATTTTGAATATTATTAAATACCAATTAACAAAAACCTTTTTATAATACATTATATATTTTAATTTATGAAAAAAGAGGAAAAGATTGGACTTGTTGAGCAGGCCTATGTTGAAGCTATTGATGTTTTGAAGCGATGTGCGACGCCTCACGGATTTCATGCAGCTTATCCAGGTTATGATGCGGTTTGGAGTAGGGACAGTATGATTACTTCTCTTGGAGCTTCGCTTCTTGGAAAAAAGTTTAAAGAATCTTTTAAGAGTTCTATTGTTAACCTTGCGGATCATCAAAGTAAAAAGGGACAGATTCCTAACGCGGTAGATATTTTTTCTAAAGAAAGAAAACCGCATGTCGATTATATGTCAATTGATTCTAGTCTATGGTTTATTATTGGAGAGTATTTGTTTAAGGCTAGGTATAAAGATAATTCACTTATGAGTAAACACGAAAAAAATATTTCAAAAGCTTTTAATTGGATTAATTATCAAGATTCAGGAGAGGACGGTATGCCTGAACAACAACCTACGTCGGACTGGTTTGACGCTTTTCCTCATCGATATGGACATACAATAAATACGCAAGCGCTTTATTACAAAGCACTTCTTATGGCTGGAAAAGAAAAAGAAGCGGGGATTTTGAAGCATATAGTTAATCATAATGAAGATAAAGGGCTTTGGAATGGAGAGTTTTATTATTCATGGAGATGGAAAAATCACAACAATTACCAAGAACATTCAGAGTTTTTTGATTCACTTGGAAATTTGATGGCAATTGTTTACGGACTTGCTGAACATGATCAAGCGGAGAGTATTCTTGAACATATAAAGCGATATAAAATTGCGCAACCATATCCGATTAAAACAATCTATCCGCCAATCCATAGATATAGTAAAGAGTGGTATTCTTATTTTTCGGATTGTGAGGCGGGGCAGGCATATCATTATTCGAATGCTGGAATTTGGACTTATATTGGAGGGTTTTATGTTCTTGCCTTATTAAAACAAAAAAAATTCGAGGAAGCAAGAGAACAGCTTGACAAACTTGCTGAAGCGAATTTGAAAATTCCTTATTTTACTGAATGGCTTCATGGAAGGACTGGAAGAGTTGGGGGAGCAAATATAAGACATTCAATGGCTAAAGAAGGAAATCAGGCGTGGAATGCGGGAATGTATATTTTAGCTTATGAAAGTGTGAAGAGGAAGAGGGTTTTGATTTGAAAAGTCATTATTTCTACTCGCCAAAACATTTTGCGCTAATAAAGAAAACCAATTGTAATTAACTGGACTTTTACTTGATGTTTTATTATCACATTTATAGAAGGTTAAGTATAAATCTAAATTATTTCCAAGTCTATCGATAAGTTTTTTTGCTCGCTCTTCTGCTTTTTGATGATTTCCTTTAAATTCAATGTTTTGCCATGAGTTGTACGCTTCGTCGTGAAGTTCGATAATCTCAAGAATTTGCGGATTTGTTATAAATTGTTCAGCGAAACGTCGTGCGATAACGGCGTGATGATTTTCTCTTGAAGGCAGAATAGGCCTAGTTTGTTTGTATTTGAACGTGTCATGGATCATTGCAATCAGTCTTAGATCTACTCGAGTTTGAGATGAAGAATATTTTTCAACGTTTCTTAAAACATCTCTTATATGATAAATTACTTTTCCTTCGTCATGACCAGAACGCGGAACTCCCCAATAACAACCTTTTATGAAATCTTCATTACGGGATATTTCGTATTCGAGGGGATTTTCTGGTTTTATTATGTTTTCTATTGAAATTAACATGTGATAATAGAATAGAGGTTTTTATTAAAGATACGTGTGATTTATGTAAAATAAATATTATTTTAACGCTTTATTTGCAATATCTCTTCTATAGTGGAAACTTTCATTACCTAATCTTAAATAAGAAGCTCCTTCATACGCTTTTATTTGTGCATCTCTAATTCCTAAAGGAGAATATGAAGTTACTCCAAGAACTCTTCCACCAGAGTTTACTATTTGTCCATTTTCTTTTTTTGTTCCAGCATGAAAAACTTTTATCCCCTCTATAGAAGATGCGTCTTCTAAACCAGTTATTGGTCGGCCTTTTTGATAGCTTTCTGGATAACCTGGAGAAGCTAAGACAACACAGCAAGATGCACCTGGATTAAATTCCATTTTAACTTGATCCAATTTTCCTTCTAAACTTAATGATAAGGATTCATACAAATCACTTTTTAACATCATCATCGCTGGTTGACACTCAGGATCGCCAAATCTAATGTTGAATTCAATAACTTTCACACCATTTTTTGTCATCATCATTCCAGCATATAGAAATCCTTTGTATTCTCCTAGGTTTTTCATTCTTTGAATAATAGGAGTCATAATATAATCTGCAACATATCTTACAACTTCTGCTGAAGCAACTGGAACTGGACCATATGCACCCATTCCTCCCGTATTAAGACCTTTATCTCCATCAAATTGGAGTTTATGATCTTGTAATGAAATTTCTAAAGGAGAAACTTTATTTCCGTCGGAGATTCCAAATGCAGAGAATTCTTGCCCGAAGAGTCTTTGCGCAATTAAAACTTCAGGTCCGTATTTTTCTGAGTGTTTTTTTAATTCAATTAATGCTTCTTCTCTAGAATTGCATACTGTGACACCTTTACCTTCAGTAAGACCTCTAGCTTTAATCACTATGCCTCGCTTTGTTGTTCTTCTATTAATTGCTCTTATTGCTTCATCAGTTGAATAACATTTAACTCCATCTGCCTGAGGAATTCCAGTTTCCTGCATTAAGTCAAAAGAAAAAAATTTGTCTGATTCAAGTTGGGAAGCATTTTGTGTTGGTCCAAAAATTCTATCATATCCATTATAGTTAAAGTAATCTACAATTCCATTTGTCAGAGGTGCTTCAGGACCAACAACCACCATATCTATACCTTCTGTTTCAACAAAGTTAAGCAATGTCGGAAAATTTTCTTTCTTTGTTCCGTCTAGTGATATGTTTCTTCCTTTATCTTCTTCTGTTCCACCATTTCCTGGAGAATAAATAATTTCTGAAACTTCGTCGCTCTGTGAGAGTTTCCAACCTAAAGCATGTTCTCTTCCGCCTGAACCAACAATAAGTATTTTTGCTTTTGACATTTTATGTCTAGAAATTTATTGTATATAAAAATTTGTGTGATAAACTAATCTTAGTTATTATTTACAATCTTTTTGCCATGTCTTGTAAGATTTCGTAACCCGCTTTAATTCTTTCCTCAGAAGTTTTTGGGGAAGTTATTGCACGACCTACAACAAGAATACTTGCGCCGTCCTCGATAGCATTTCCGGGAGAGAAAACTCTTTTTTAGTCTGCGCCCGCAGAGGTACTAATTCCTTGAATACCTGGAGTAACGTAGAGAAAACCGCTCGGGATTTTATCTCTAACATATGAAAGATCTGCTGCTGAACAAACAATTCCATCTAGACCCGCCCTGTAAGACATTCTTGCTAAATTAAGTACAGAATCTGGAACTATATTTTCAAGACCTAATTTTCTAAGAAGGTTTTCAAATGGATGTCCGAATTTTGTATTATAAAATTTTTCTATACCAATTTTATTAGCTTGGTCTTTTTCTTTACTCAATTCTATTTGAGCATCAATAGCATCATGATATGGAAACGATAATAATTGGGTAATATTATTTCTATTTTCTTCGGATATAGGGAGAGATTTTATTACCGGCAAAGAATTTTGGATATATCTTAAGTTATCAAGGCTTGTTAAAACGGTTACTCCGACGATTCTTGGAACGATTGCACTAGAAATATTAATACTATTCGCCCCTTCGACGGCTGCCTTCATCATTTCGTAGCCGCCTGAAGCATGCACGTTGAACATGTAGACTTGCTGTTCTGCAGCTGCACGAGCCGCACCTTGAACGGTGTTAGGTATATCGTGAAATTTTAAATCTAAGAATACATCCACCCCATAATTTTGAACAACTAGAAGAGATTCTGGACCGAAACGAGTGTACGTTTCTTTTCCTACTTTGAATAATCCGACGACTTGAGATAATTCTATGACTTGAGATTCTACACTTTTTTCTCCAGTAGGCGCATCTTTTCGTTGTAAGAAGTTAATTCCGTCTAAAGGCAGACAAACTTTAGATCTTGCTAATTTTTCTTTAGGCGTTAATTGTAATTCCATTTTATTTTTCTATTTTAGGAAAGCCGTGTTTTTCTCCCCATCCAAAAGGATTTTCTCTCCACTCTTTAAGTATTTTCACTTGATCTGGTGAGATATAACCAGTTTCTTTCGCTACTTTTAGAAGCACATCGTACGTTAATAATGAACGAACTGAACATCTTGAGGTGAGAGATCTTCCGTCTTGGTCAAAAGGTTCACTACCTGCAAACATATCAAATGCTTTATCAAATCCATAGTTAAAAATTGATAAACAATAATTGCAATGACCTTTTGCGTTTCGAATTGCTTGAACTGCTTTAACTGAACTACCTCCCGTAGAAATTAAATCTTCAATTAATACAACATCTCTTCCATCCAGATTGGAATTTGCATCGATTCCTTCAATCTGATTTCTTAGTCCGTGTTCTTTAGGTTTGTCTCTGACGTAAACCATCGGAACCGACAACATGTCTGCGAGTGTTGTCGCGTGAGGAATTCCAGCGGTCGATGTTCCAGCAATTACTTCATAATCTATTCCATTTTCAATCATAATTTGGTAAAATTGTTTAGCAATCATCTTTCTATGATGAGGATATCCTAAAAACAATCTATCGTCGTTGTAAATTGGCATTCTATATCCTGAAGCCCATGTGAATGGATCGGAAGGTCGTATTATGATTGCATTTATATCTAATGCCGCTTTTGCGATCATTTCAGAATTATTCGTCATAAACATTAATAATAAAAATTATTTATAAGGATTGTTGTGGGGAGATATGCTGGTTATATTAATTATTTGAAGTACATTTATTGTTTATGCATATCGGTTTGGGAGCAGGCATACAATCATCTATTATTCTTGTACATTTATTGGAATATTTATCAATTTTATTGATGAGGCTTTCTTCATCGACATTTTTGTTAATAAAATGGTAACAACCAAATTCTATATAACTTCCACCTAAACCTAAAACTTTACAATCAGAATCAACTTCACAATAATTTGCAGATTTAATTTCTTTATCAATTGAAGAGTAGTCGACCAAACAAGATACAGGACTTACTTTGAATATAATATAAAGTAATATTCCTGCAATCATTATAATTAGTATCCATAACCACCACTTTTTGTAGATTTGCATACAATGATTAATATTTATTATATTATAAACTTAACTCCTAAACCTCTTCATACAATAATCAACTAGTTCTTCGTTTTCAATTTGACGACTTTGAGTGTCAGTGCGGATCATGAACATTTTTTTTCCTTCAAGGTTTAGAAAAATTGGGCTTGCGCTTCTTGAGACTGAAATATTAAGAATTATTTTTTTATCAATTTCTTCGAACTCGAATTTTATGAAATCTATTAAATGATTATAAATTTTAGGAGGAAAGTAAGGGCGGATTATATCATCAATTATCATTCTTTTGTAAGCATCGAGTCCTTCAGCCTTTCCTTGAAGTTTAAGTCTTTCTAAATCTGGTTCTATACCAATTATTTCATCTTCCTTATTTTGAGATCTATTTTCTTGAATTCCGATCAATAAATTCCCGCCTTGAGAATTTAGGAGAGCGCAAATTGATTTTGCGATAATTATTTTTGAGGCCTTATGGCGGAAAGTGTGGAGTTCGTAAGATTTACTTTCTTTAATTTGTATTTCAGTATAATTGATGCTCCATAAAATATCTTTTTTGAATTCTATGTTGTAAGTTTCGCCTTTTTTTATAATCGGAATCAATTTACTTTCTGGTAAATCTGATAATATTCTTTGAACACGACCGACTTGACGATTTGTCAACATTACCATTATTCCATGACGATGAAACTCTGTTCTAGAAGCTAATTCTTCAACGTAACCAGTCACCAATTTTTTTGACTTGGTCAGAATCTCAACTTTCTGCCCCTTTTTTATATTTTTAAGATAATTTTCCTCTTCCATATATTAAATTAGAAAAAAGAGGTATAAATAATTTAAGTTTCTTTAAGAAGGGGTAAAAATAGAATTATTTTAGTTTTTAAAAATAATTTCATTGTCTTTATTAAAAATGGTGACTCCGTTGTAATCTTTATTGTTTTCTTTAGGAAAATCTTCTCTAAAATGACAGGCGCATGTCTCTTTTCTTGCAAGACTGCTTCGAACGATTGCTATAAAGAAAAAATGCAAACGCAAATAAATCAATATCAAAAAACAACTCACGGCGTCGGAGCTGTAATGTTGCACTTAGAATGGTGCACAA
>PFCY01000064.1:0-9641 GCA_002763085.1 Candidatus Pacearchaeota archaeon CG10_big_fil_rev_8_21_14_0_10_32_14
ATTAGAAATGAACTAATTTTCGGTTGTAAACCATGTTAAGTTAGAGGGTTTACTTTACATTTTTTGAATTTTACTTTTCATTTTCCAAATTCTAAATTCCAAAAATACATTTCATCATGAACCCCTCATTAAGAAGTCAGTACATTCTCATCGTTCGTTCGTCAGAGAAGAAATCCAAGCAAGGCCGGATTTCTTCATCATTCATTTCTGAACGACTTTGTCTCGAAGCTATTGATGGTTTTGTATAGTACTTTTCCCGCGTCCAAAACATTTAAATAAAGTATATACTTGTATATACTATGAAAATAATAAAACAAGTTGTCGAAATTGGTAATGGGGCAGCAGTATATGTCCCCAAAGAATACAAAGGTAAAGAGGTGACGATCATTCTTCCAGATGGTATTAAAGATGTAAGAAAAAGGATTATGGGGGGATTAATACAATTTATGCCCAATGTCATGGGTATTTATCTCTATGGAAGTTATGCGAGGGGTGAAGAAACTAAGAGTTCAGACATTGATATTCTCATTATAGTGGAGGAAAAAGATGAAAAAATAAAAAAAGTTATGGAAGAGGAATATTCTTTAGATGTTCGTATTGTAACTCTCAATTCATTAAAGAAATCGTTGACGACTCTTCCCCTTTTAATATTGCCCGTCCTTAAAGAATCAAAAGTCTGGCTCAATCCTCTCCTCCTTGAAGAATTAAAAAAGCACAAAGTGGATTTTAATAAATTTAAATGGAATTTTGATGAAATAAAAAGAACGATTAAGATCATAGAGGGCTTCATAAATTTAGATGATGAAATGAGCTCATCTCATATTTACTCATTGATGATGAGGGTAAGACTGTGTTATATCATAGAATGTTTATTAAAAGAAAAAAATTTCAGCAATGCCGGTGTTAAGAATTTATTAATAAAAAATGGATTTGAATCCCAAATTGTAGACAGATTTTTTAAGATATATAGGGGGGTAAGGGAAGAGAATGAATCTGACGAAAGGGTCACTAAAGAAGAGATAGTAAAATTATTATATTTTTTAAAGGGATATTCCCATATTCAAGAAAATGAATCGAAAAAAAAGAACAAAAAAAGGAATTGAATCAATAGAAAAAGAGCTTGAAATTCATCGCAAGAAACTCAAGAATGCTATCGATGGAGGGAATGAAGAGTTAACAGGGTACTACATTAAAGACATTGAAAGGCTTGATAAACAATTAGAAAAAAAGAAAGATATCCTTGATTGATCCTTTTTATCAATTACGTAAGAACATAGCTTTCTTATGAAAACTTGTCATTACTCTCGACGAATTTTGAATTTACTTATTACCTCGGTCAAATTAGTTCTCAAATGTTTATTTCTGTTACTTTTTTCATTTTCTGAATTCATTTCTTCATTGAAATAAATTTTTATGCTCAATAACCCCTTGATCATGAACTGCTCTTAAAAAATCGTTACCTTCTCACCGTTTCGTCCACAGAGCAAATCATGAAGAATGCTGATTTGTGAGTCAGTATAGCAAATAACATAAATTTTCGGAAAAATTTTGTTATTTGTCTATTTTAGGAAATAACTTCGCAAATATACTGAAATTAAAGTTATTTCCTATTAATCTCTCTATCAAATTTGAATTTACTTTAAATTTAATCGCTAATTTTTCTTGCGAAGCAATAATTCCGTTCCACAAATCTTTTATAATCTTCAAAGTTAATAAAATCATGGCCAGTACAAATCAATCCCCTTTTTATCAGCAAGCTGAAGTGAAATATCTTAACGCGCAGACAGATCAAGATCGTTTAAAATATCTCGAAGAGATGATTAAAGAATGTCCAAAACATAAATCGGCGGAAAAGATGCTCGCTAATCTAAAGATACGTCGAAAAAAACTTCTCGAAAAACTCGAAAGATCCGCAAAAACTAAAAAGGGATCTTCATCAAAAAATGCTATAAAGAAACACGACTTGCAAGGGGTATTAGTCGGAAAAGCAAATTCCGGAAAATCATCTCTCCTAAAAGATTTGACAAACACAAATCCATTCGTATCTGAATTTCCGTTTTCAACGAGAAATTCTCAGCAAGGAATGCTGAATTATGGGGGTGTCCTTATTCAACTAGTAGAATCTCCCTCGATAGATTCGGATTATTTTGATAAAGGAGTTGTTAATACAGCAGACACAATATTATTAACTATAACAAAAATTGATGACATCCAGGAAATAGAATCAAAGATAAACAATCCGACTGCTAAAAGGATAATACTATTCAATAAATCAGATCTACTTAACGAAAATGATAAAAGAAAAATCGCTTCTTATCTTCAGAGTAAAAAGTACAATTTTATTTTAGTCTCTTCGGAGTCCCAAGAGGGTTATGATGAATTAAAAAAGAAATTGTTTTCTTCATTTGGAAAAATAAGGATTTTTACAAAAGAGCCAGGCAAACTAAAGAGCAATAAACCTATTATACTCTCTCCAGAATCTACTGTGCATACCGTCGCTGAAAAGATTCTCCACGGCTTTTCAAAACAAGTGAGCGAAACGAGAATTTGGGGTCCTTCATCAAAATTCGGCGGCCAAAAAGTAGGAATGAATCATGTTTTGAAAGATTTGGACATTGTCGAGTTTAAGACGAGATGAAAGCTAATTTCAGTGGTTTTTCTACTTCAAAAAAGATTCATAATCTCATCTAAACTTTATATCTGTGAATAAATAAAGTAAATCAAAAGTGGTTTTTAACGTTATAAGAAGAAGCAAATTTGATAGTCCACTATGAAAAAAACTTGATATTCCGATAATCATGATAAGAGAATATAAGCTTAGATTTATTTTGTCATTAAAAGAATATTTTTTATTTTTTATTTGCAAGAATATTGCAGTTCCAAAGACGAATAACAGACTAAACTTAAAAGAATAAGAGATGAGTGGATTTAATTTAACATATTCATCAAATATCAACATAAAAAGAGGCAATGCGATGATAAAGGATAGAATTAAAATCTTTTCATTGCAATCTGAGACGATTTTTTCAGCAGGATTATTTTCAAATTCTTTTTCATTGAAAAAGGAGTAAATAAAATTAAAGAGATATGAAAAGAGAATGATAATGGATGCAATAATTATTACTTTAAGATTAAAAATAAATAAATAGTTGAGTAAGACGAGAATAATAACTGGGATGAAGATTAAAACCTGCGAAAAGATAAAAAGTTTAAAAGTTTCCATCTCGAGAGGATATTTTTTATATGACCTTTTGGAAGATTTCTCGGAAGAAGAAATTTTTTTATTAAATTTTATTTCATAGAACCCACTCTCATCTTTTGAGGCAATAGATATTTTTAATAGTGCAAAAAAGAAAACAAGAATAATCTCAATCCATAATACGAGTAAATAACTTTCAAAATAACCATTATAATACAACATATCAAACAAAATCAATAAGTTAGTGACAACTACAACAAAAAATCCGGGAGTAATAACCGATTTTCTGTCTCTTTTCATATATTTAAAACTAAAAAGAGATTTATATATTTACTGAATTATTATGAAAGAATTCCTTACAAAAAAATCCAAACAATTCCCCCTATTTAATCATTTATCTTATCAAATATATTCAAATATTTGCGAAAAGATTTATAATCCTATGAAGAGGTTTAGATTGAATGGGAATTTTTGATATACTTCTTCCGAGAGAAGATAAATTTTTTGATTATATGATAAAACAGGCAAATATTCTTTATGATACTTCAAGACTTTTTAGTGAATTCATCCATAACCTAAGTAAAATCAGCGAAGAAGAATCCAGACAGTTTGCAGTGAGGATAAAGGAGTTAGAAATCAAAGGGGATGAAATAGAACATTTCATAATCAATCAACTCGACAAGACATTCATAACTCCGTTGGACAGAGAAGACATCCATTCAATTGTTATAAATATTGACAAAGCAATAGATATTATAAATAGCACTTCCCAGAAACTTTATATCTACAGGATAAAAAAAACTCCGGATAATATCCTAGAGTTTTCAAACATTATTGTTGATGCATCAATCGAAGTAAAAAAGCTCATATTTAATCTCAAAAGTAAAAAAGAACTCAAATCAGTTTTAAGAAAAATTCATGAGATAGAAAATAAAGCAGACAATCTTTTTTATAATTCTACTGCAAGTTTGTTCAGATCAAAAACAAATACTATCAATATAATAAAATTTAAAGAGATATATGGGCAACTAGAGGAGGTTGTGGATTCCATGGATTATATTGGAAAGATTGTCAGAGGGATCTTAGTTAAACAAGGATAAGATGGTTGTTTCATTAACTCTTGTTATTATAATCATCGGGCTAGCTTTAATATTTGATTTTCTTAACGGGTTTCATGATTCAGCTAACGCAATTTCAACAATCGTTGTAACTAAAGCATTGACTCCGCTTCAGGCAGTTCTATTAGCTGGATTCGCAAACTTTATTGGTTATTTCATTTTTGGTTTTGCCGTCGCTGCAACTGTGGGTAAGGGAATCGTTGATTCGAGTTATGTCACCTTGTCAATTATTTTAGCAGCTCTAATCGGAGCGATAATATGGAACTTGATTACTTGGGGGCTTGGTCTTCCAACATCCAGCAGTCATGCATTGATCGGAGGATTGATTGGAAGTTCTATCGCCGCTTTCGGTTTAAAATCACTCGTCTTCGCAGGAATTGCCAAAGTAGTTTTATTTATTTTATTAGCGCCATTAATTGGGATGTTTGGGGCGATGATATTCACAGTTATAGTCCTCCATCTTTCAAAAAATTCAAATCCGTTTAAAGCACAGAAGTTTTTCAAAAAACTTCAATTAATTTCCGCAACCTTTTACAGCATCGGCCACGGGACTAACGACGCTCAGAAAACGATGGGAATAATAACTTTAACATTATTTACAGCAGGATTGATTTCAACTTTTAAAGTGACCAGCACAATAGCATTAGCATCACATCTGGCAATAGCTCTTGGAACGACTTTTGGGGGATGGAGAATTGTGAAAACGATGGGAACTAAGATTACAAAGATCAGAGGGATGGAGGGTTTTTGCGCAGAATCTTCTTCCGCATTTGTACTTTTTGGCGCAACACATGCAGGAATTCCTGTCAGTACAACACATGTAATAACCGGTTCTATTATGGGTGTGGGGAGTATAGAAAATTCAAGAAAAGTAAAATGGATAGTCGCCAGAAAAATAATTTATGCCTGGATTTTAACAATCCCTATAACTGCATTATGTTCCGCCCTTACTTACTTCCTCATTTCTTTATTTATTGTATAAAAATCTCAATTAATTTACTGAAGGAGGCAGATTTTGATCTGAAGAAAAACAAGCGAAAACTCCTTTTATTTTTCCATTTGCAAGAACTTCATCTGTCGCCGATGCAACTAATACTTCTCCTTGACTGCAAACGGGAATGCAACCACACACTTCTAAAACATTTTCTTCGAGAAGAGCCCCTTGAGTAACAGGCATACAATTATATTTACATTTAAGAATTTTTGAATTTTCAGAGAGATTATTTTGATTGGATAAATTGTTCTCGCGAGACGTATCATTAAAGAAATTCAATGTAAATACAAAATAGAAAATTAAAAATAATAAGATTATAAGGGTTATTACTAATATCCATTTCAAAACTTTCAGATTTTTCTTCTTCATTTTAATATTTTACTGAACCCCCAAATTAATATCACTCCAAAAAAAGTTATTGTTAATGCAGAGATTGAAGTGATTTGTATCTTAGATGTCAACGGAGTAGTCTTTTCTACTAGATCAGTCATGTAAATCATTATTGATTCTTGCCAAGCTACCGCAATTACAAAACCAACCGCAGCGGTTAATCCAATCCTCAAATGTTTTTTGAATTCCTTGCTGATTGCCATATTCTCTTTTAAGATTATTACCTGGTTATTAATAGTTTATCCATCTCTTCCTTATATTTCTTTATCTTAGGTTGAGCGAAATGTTCTCTAGCAGGATCAAGAATTTGGTTTATCTTTTCTGCCATTGCATTTTTTAAATCCATTGGATGAAGTTTCTTTTCCGCAAAATCTTTTTTTAGGGTTTCAATAGAATGATAAGAAACATTTCCCCCAAATTTATCTGAACGTGTTATATTTAAGACGGATTTATCATTAATAAAAATAATATATTTTGCCCAATCGATTAATGGATTAAAATCTATTTCCCCCTCCGGACAAAATGCATTTGAAATTTTTTTCTTTACTTCATCTTCGCTATCAGTCATATAAATCGCTGAACTTGGAACGGATTTGGACATCTTCATCTGACCCCAAAGATCTTGAAGATTTTCTTTTTGGACTGGCCACACCGTCGGTTTTTGAAGCCCGAGTATTAAATGTCCATGAATTGCAATAGGTTTTATCGTTTCGCCTTTTTTATTTTTCATCGGATTTTTTAATTTTAAGGCAACATCTCTCGCGATGACCTGGGCTTTTCTTTGATCATTTCCCGCATGTGCGATATTAATTTTCTGGATGAAAATATCTGCGACCTGCATCGGAGGATAAATCAGTTTTGCAAAATCAACGCTCTCGCCTTCTTTTCTTCCCATTATAGTAATAGACCTTTCAATTCTTCCAAGGGTGATATTCTTGCTCACATCTATGACCATCTCCCAATACTTATCATTATTATGATAAAGTTCGCTACCCAAAACAAACTTCAAATCTTTTGGATTCCCTCCAACACACTTATAAGCCGCAACCAATGCTTCCTTGAAATAATTCACTCCAATCCCCTGAATTACTTTCATATCTCCTCCAAGTTTATCATTTATCCAAGAATGCCAATCCGCTAAAAAAATTGAACAATCAATTCCAGCATCGACAAAATCTTTGACTTTTGACATGCAAACTAATCCGTGACCAAGATGAGGTTTTCCAGAAATCTCAAATCCGATATAATGTTTTAATTTCTCTCCGTTAGAAAGCAAGGCCTTAAGTTCATCTTCTTGGATTATTTCTTCCGTATTCCTTTTTATCAAATCAAACTTTTCCTCAACGCTTAATGATTTCTTAACCATAGAATTCTGTAAAGTCGAAGATTATTAAACTTTTCTTATCTTCAATTTATCAACTAGGAATTTTACTTTTGATTTAAACTCTGGATTGTAGAGGATGTCGAAAATTTTTTCTTTCCCATCTTTTTCATCCAAGATTCCAATTCTATATTTTTTTCCTCTTTCTAATTCAACTCTTGATAAAATTTCTTCAGGATAATACCTGTCTTTTTCAATTAAATCAAATATCTGTTCGGAGTTGCTTATGTTAGCCTTATAATCGCCAATCTTCAGATCATCATAATCTTCAATTATTAAAAAAATGAAAACGATTATAGTAGATAAAAGAACAAATAAAAGGTTTGTAAACGGATCTCCTCTATTCAAAAATAAAAGTAATATTAACATTCCTCCAAGGATATAGGTAGTATACTTTAGGCTCCACTCGACCCTTGAACTTGTTAAATATTCAATTCTTTCTCTAATCGGTTGAAATTCTCCAAGGACATATAGAAAAGAATCTGCTTTTGTTTTATCGACATCGCTTTTCAACTCCATGGTTGCCAAATTGTTATAAAGTTTATTTATTGATTCTCTTCCACGATCATATTCAGTATAATATCTCAAAGTGATGATAGTGTATTCGTCAAGTATCTCTCTCACGGTATCATGAAATTTTTTTCCCAATCCCTCCGAAAGGTGATAAATAGAAACGAGTCTTCCAGTCTCATTTGTTAAAGATTCTTTTAAAGCTCCGACCCTCATGAGTATCATCGAAAAAGTTATTGAGATGATGAAACCAAATAAAAAAGTCACAATAGAGATCATCAAATCCAAATTTAATGAAGGAATTTTCAAATAGTTGGCAAAATAATTCAAAAACAAAAAGGCGAGAAAGACTGGGACTGTCCAATAATACCAGTAAATATTCATCCCCTTTTTAATATGATACTCCGACATAAAAGAACATAGTTAATTTAATTCTTAAATATTACTGATTAGAATAAATCTTAATATTTTTGTATTTAAGAGAAGAATTATAATCCACTAGCTAGAAATGCCCACCACGGTTTATGAACTCTAACAACATCTCCAGTTTCAACATCAACTTCTACCGAGACTTTTCCTTTAACTTTAAACAATCCAAACATCTTTCCTTCTTTTTCTCCACTAACATCATAAACCACTTTTGCATTATCCCCTTTTCCTACTTCCTTCAGAGTAATATTAAATCCCAAATCACCCAATTTCTCAATTGCAGTTTCAGACGCAACGCTCGGCATGATTTTAATTTCAGCGTTTCTTCCGTTAGACATATTATAAAATTGACGATCATCGGTTAAAGAGCAAGGGTCACAATTATATCTGTTTACTGCAGAAGTTCCCCAAATATTTGGAGAGGTTCTATGAATGACTTTGCATGTAGAGAAATTTAAATCTTTACATTTTCCAATGGCTTTCCCAGAAAATCCTTGCACGCACTCTCCCCCCAATCCATTAGAATCATATAAAATACTTCCTCCATCAAAAACATTATTTGCGATTATATAGACTGTTTTTCCTTCGAGCGAACATTCTTCAACTTCGTATCCATAAGAACAAGTTTGTGAATCTAATTTTCCAAAAGGACATTGATTCTCAATCCCATTCTCTCCTGAACTCTTCACACATTTATTATTTTTACAGACGGCAGAAACGTTCATTCCTAAACATTGATTCCAAACACATTGAATATTTCCTTCGTCATATGAAGTTCTTGAATCATTTTTTAGAACAGATAAACAATTGCAGGGACCATAAATTAATTTGCAATCTGAATCTTGGACACATACTTTTTTATCATCTTTACAATAAACATACTTAATGGGATATGAACATCCGGCAAGTGCGCATTGCTCCGTCGATAATTGATTATCCTTCTTTCGCATATCATCGAGAGTTTTTCCTTCTGGAAAGCATTTTTCTTGTGCGATTTTTTCAAGAGGTTCAGAAAAACTACAGCATCCGCACCCACATGAGAGATAAGACCCATTCTCTCCAGAAGAACAATCCCTCGAACAAGTTCCTAACTTCGCTGGAGACCCTAAACATCCTGGATCGGCATTCGGTCCACAACCTCCCGGATCGTTTGCTTCATTAATTTCACAAATTCCATTTCCACAAACAGGAGGATAATTCGAAGTGACTGCAAAAGCATTAGTGATCATAAAGATTAAACTGAAAATTGATATAGCCAAAATCAAAAACTCTATTTTCATTCTTTATTAAGCTCAACGTAATTATTAAAGCTTTTCATCACACAGGCTTCATCCCATATTACAAAAATTAATTTATTTATAATAGAGATTTTGTTTGGTATTGGGGCGAGAATTTACATTTTGTCAAATTATCTAATCAATACAAAATGTGGGCCAGAGTTGGGACTCAATTTGGATGAGATACTCCTCGCCCTAAAGGGCGGGGTATCTTTACTCTCGTATCGGATTAAGTTTTATCGCATATATTTCAAGATTATCAACATCTTCTATAAAAAAATATTATTAAAAAAATTTGGATTAATTTATTCGTTCGAAAAAATCTCGTTCTCCGTGTCGCATA
>PFCY01000064.1:9652-15417 GCA_002763085.1 Candidatus Pacearchaeota archaeon CG10_big_fil_rev_8_21_14_0_10_32_14
TCCTCCCCCCAAACCTCTAAGATAGAGGCTCCTCCCAGATTAGTGGGCAGATAAATAACAAACAAAATCTCACAAAAAAATTTAATTTGGGATGAAGCCCATCACCCATAAATTTTTATTTCTAAAATAAATATGACTTTATGATTATTGAGTCTATTCTCGCGCTTCTCTCCGGAATCATGTTCGGAATTTTCACAGGTCTCATGCCGGGAATTCATATCAATCTCGTCTCGACGATTCTTGTTTCACTTTCTTCTGGAGCTTTGATATCAATCCTTCCAATTTATCTACTAGTATTTATTGTATCTATGGCCATCTCCCATTCATTTCTAGATTTTATTCCGAGCATTTATCTTGGAGCAAGCGATGACGCCGAAGTCGGACTGGCGGTTCTGCCGGGGCATGATTTGTTGAAAGAGGGAAGAGGGCACGAGGCGGTCATGTTGTCTAGTTATGGAAGTTTTTATGGGATAATTATTCTCGCCATCCTTTTTATTCCTCTTTCGTGGGTTATTCCAAAAATCTATCCCTTTTTAGTTGATTACATGGCATTCATTCTTATACTATTTTCATCCTTCCTGATTTTTATTGAGAAGAACAAAATTGCGGCGTTATTTGTATTTATTTTCACTGGAGGATTAGGATACTTTGTTTTAAATCTGGGAATGAAAGAACCACTCCTTCCATTACTCTCGGGATTATTCGGAACTTCAATGATCATTATTTCTATAAAAACTAAAACAAAAATTCCCCCACAATTGATTTCCAAAGAAAAAATAGACGTTCCAAAAAAATCTCCCATCATTGGTTCGTTGATTGCCTCTCCTCTTTGCGGATTCCTCCCCGGACTTGGAGGAGGCCAAGCCGCATCTTTAGCAAGCACATTTACAAAAAAGGATAAAAAAAGTTTCATCGTCCTGACGGGGATTACAAATTCTTTAGTTATGGGGCTGTCATTCGTTTCTCTTTATTCAATAGATAAAGCGCGAACAGGCGCAGCAGTCTCTATACAAGAGATTTTCGGATCAATATCGTTTAATATCTTAAGTTTGATAATAATCGTCTCAATTATAGGGGGGATAATCTCTTTTTACTTAACAAGATACATTTCAATATTCTTCGCAAAAAATATTAATAAGATTGATTATACAAAATTATCTTTAATTGTTTTAATAGTTGTCACGTTAATGGTTTATATTTTTTCTGGACTCACAGGACTCTTCGTTCTTATTCTTTCAACATTAACTGGAATTTACTGCTCAAGATTTAGTGTCCGCAGAACGCAATATATGGGATGTTTGCTCTTGCCGACGATAATTTATTATTTGATTAATTAATCCTAAAGTTTATTTCTTCATCATAAACAAATCCGGACTTATTTGTAAGAAGAATATTTACCTTGTGCTCCCCTTTAGTAAAATATTTCTTTGTGTTGCAGAGATTATTTCTAAATCGATTACATAACACTCTTTTAAGACTGCTTCTAGGTTCATCAATATATTTTATACTTTTTATCTCACTTGAAACATTTATATTAAATAAAACTCTTTTACTGCTATATGCGCCCCCATTGATAGGAAGAAGTATATTAAATGGGAGGATATCCTCACAGATTTCATTCTCACAAATTTGATTATTTGAACATTGTCCATCACACGGAAGTTTACAAACTGAAGCAGAATTGAAGGTATAACAAATTTCATTTTCCCCACATTCTTGGACGAATTTTTCTTCAACAGTTATTTTTTCAACACATTTATATCCTGAACAAGTAAAATTATGGGCATCTCTTTTTTGGTATAATAAATTTTCTTTACAGAAACTAGCAGAATAATTTCCAAAATAATTTTTATGTTGACAATTTGAATTATTGATACATTCTTTGCATTCTCCCTTATTACACCCTAAATCACAAACTTCCTTTAGTTTAGAAGAGGGTTTAGTATTACAAATTCCTAAACCCAAACAAGAGATATTAACAAAATTAGAATAAACATTCTCATTTTTACAGTAACTATCTGAAAAATAACTTTCTCCACAACTAAACAAAACTCTGGACGAATTGATATTCCTACATGAACTATTAGTTGTTCCAGGATTCTCACATCTATATTCCTTAGACCACCTTAAAACGCTTGCATTAGTTGAACTACAAAAATTATCTCCAAAAAAACTATTTTTTCCACAATCCGAATCTCTAGTACAGTTTATTATCAAATTATTGCACTTTCCAATACTATTATTTATATCACATCTATCTAAAGTATGGCTCTTTCCATCATCACAATTAGAATTCTTAGAACATTCGGTCTTTTTACATTCTCCCTTAAAACAAACTTCATTAGTATCACATTTTTCTGTTAATTTTTCTTCAATCACAGTATGATTATAACATTTATCTACACTACATCCTTTTTCATTACAAGTTCTATTTTGATAAACGTCATTTCCTTTACAATAATTAGACAAGTAGTTACCGCAATAATTTGATCCACACTCTTTAATTGTTTCATTCGAGGTGTCAACCTCACATTCATTATTTATGCAAGAATAGCTTATCAAATCATGGTAAAGATCATTCCTATTACTTCCAGAACAATAAGGTGCCTGATAAGTAGAACTTGGGCAATCACTGTCTGTAACACATCCAACACATTTTCCGTCATTACAATCCAATTCACATTCGGTTACAAACTCCTGCTGAACAAAGGGGAGACTAACACATAAATTAGTCCCGCATCCTCGACTATAACAATTTCTACTTCTGTAAACACTTTTATTTATGCAATAATCTGGATTATAATTTTCACAATAATCTTCACCACAAGATTTATAGAATAAAAAATCAATCTTTTTTTTTGCAAAAACTATCGGTTGTTCCTGGATACACACATGAAAACATTTTATACTCTCTAAAAAGATTATCTAAAAAACAAGAATTAATATCCCCATATCCCACTTTTCCACAATCAGCATCAACAAAACATTTTATCTCTTCATGATTACATTTACTTGAAACAGTTCCAGGATTAATACATTCATCTCGAGTAGAATCGTTTTGATCGTCGCAATTCTGAGTATTATAACAATCAAATGTTCCATTAATTACATTTCCATTATCATCAACACTTGCACTTAAACTACTTAAATAAATAAAAACTATTAAAATACTAAAAAGAAATAAAATACTCCCTCTCTTCTCACCCCTATTTTTAAACATATTAAAAAAAGAAATTAGTTTTATATAAAATTATAGTACTACTCTTATTTAATGAATCTAGAATATTCTTTTCTAAAGATTAATCCAACGGATTCTCTCCGCCGATGCAATAAGTGCAAAGCTCGTCTGAGTTAGAACCATGTGATTTTAATAATCCTTCATATGAAATGAAATAAAGATCATCAAAACCGATTGCTTCTTTTATTCTTTCAACGCTTCCGTGTACTTTGATTGCAAAATCATCTTGCGGAGGCATATCTACCCCAAACAAACATCCTCTCTGCACGCCGTCAACTATTGGTCCGACAATTGGTGTGCCAAGCGCAAGGCCGATCCATGACGCTCCTTTTTCTCTTAATTTTTTTGAAACCTCTTTTGAATTTACGCCTCTCACTAATGAATCATCAAGAAGCAAGATTCTTTTCCCGTTGACATCAACGTTATCAACAACAAAAAAATTTGTTTTTGCATCCGTCTCTCTTCCATCTTGATTGGATCCGAGAAAGACTCTTTTCTTTTTTACCTTATATAAAAGGGATTTAAATTCTATATTTCTTTCTTCACTATAAGCTCTCGCCATAAACTCAGGACTATGGGGAATAAAACTTATGATATCCACTTCCGGAAAATATTCTTTTGATAATTGTTTTCCGATTTCTCTACGTATATCTGAAACCGTTCTCCCCTTTATAGACGAACTCGCAGAGTGCATATAATTTCCTTCAAAGAAACAAAACTTTTTTTTCTCGTTGAAAATCTTTTTGAATTCATAAGCTTCTCCATGGATCGGGATGTGTATCGATTCACCATTTCCCACTTCTCGAAGAGGAGTTCCTCCGATTTCCCATATTGCAACATCTTCAGAAGAAGAGATTATTCCCCTATTTTTTCTCCCTATCCAAAGAGGCCTTATGCCGAATCTATCTCTAAGCAAAGTTGCTCCATTTATTTTTTCATCGAGTATCGCAATAGAATATGCTCCTTTAAATTTATTCATTGTTTTATGGACGCCTTGCTTTGAATAATATTCTAACATCATGTCCGTATCTATCTTTCCTTCTTCAATTTCTATGTCGGGAATATTTCCGTTGTGAACAATAGCCATTCTCGCCCCCCTTACAATTATATGGGGATATGAAGTCGCGGAATGGTCTATGATCTCCCCTCCCAAAACTCTCGGATGAGCTCCCTCAAAAATAGAATGTTTATCTTTTCCCCTCATTGTGCTATATCTGACATGTCCTATGAATAAATCCCCCTTCGGCAAAATTGCATTCAGACTCTCTAAAGAAAAATCCCTAACGAGACCCGCCCATCTCACTACATCGATCTTTCCGTCTTCTCTTCTAACTCCAATTCCCGCAGTATCTTGTCCTCGGTGTTGAAGTGCTTTAATTCCATTATAAGTATCTTGCAGAGTATGCCCCACAAAAATCCCGCAGTGATGTTCAACCTCTTCAGATGCCATAAAGAGTGGATAGTTTTTTCTTTTTTAAAATAGATGGTTATCAATTCTTCTTTTCCCTTTCAACAATTTTTGGTAATTCGTATCCGCTTGATTGGATGACGGGAGGATTAGATTGGGGAATATTTATTTGAGGCATTCCTTGAGGAGGAGTAATTGATTTTAGTGTTTGATTTGGAATTTGAACATTCGTTTGTCCCTTTCCTCCTTCATATTTTTTATTCGCTGAAAATAAAGTTAATGAGAGTAGAAGCGTCACAGCAAAAAATAGTGCGTAAATTACAAATAGATAAAGATAAATGAAGATTGAAGAAGAGCTTGAAGTAGTTTCTGCCCCAAAAGAACCCGCTAAAGTTTCAAGTAATAACATTGCCCCATTTATGAAAACACCCATCATTAAAAATACGACGAGCGCGAGAGAGATGACTCCCATTGTTCCTGCAAGACGAGAATAGTTTATATTAGATTCAAAATAAATGTCGATAAGACTCAAAAAGAATAATATCTGTGCAACAATAAATAAAATTCCCCCAAGATATATAAGATTTACAGTATATATCATTCCGGAAAGTTTATTTGATAACAAACCCCCCATTCCAAAATCGGTTTGTGCCGATGGATTAGGATCAGACTTGGACATGAATGAAAAAATTGCAACTCCTAAAGAGATAATTAGGAATACAACTATAATAATTGAAGTAAACTTCAGTTTACGATTATGAGCAACACTCCCAAGCTGAATAAACCCGCTGAAAAAGATTAGTAACAAAATCAACATTAAACAAAGAACAATAAAACTGAGCCATTGATATATCGTCTTCTGATCATTCAATGTAACTTTCTCTTGAAGTGAGGAGACGATTATAACGGCAATGAATATTAAACTTAAAACTAAAATAACTATTCCAATCACCCCAGAAACTTTCATGAGTCCCATCTTTTATAGGATTATAATTAAATTAGAGTATATAAAATATTCTTTGCTGTTAAGTCCATAATCAAACTTAACATTCTCTAATTCTGTTAAAAATCATTGATAGACAAGTTTAAATATACTTTTTATTTTGTTTTCATATCTCT
>PFCY01000101.1 GCA_002763085.1 Candidatus Pacearchaeota archaeon CG10_big_fil_rev_8_21_14_0_10_32_14
AATCTGCGAAGCAGCAAAATATTAATCAGTTTTTCTTTCCCTCTTCCCTCCCCCCAACCTCGAAGGTAGAGGCTCCTCCCGATTAAGTGGGCAAGTAAATTACAAACAAAATCTCACAAAAAAATTTAATTTGGGATGGTGCCCAAGTTAAAGAAAAGTTTTTAATGGAAGTATTCTTATGAATTCTATAAAAGAGAAGATGAAATCAAGCAAAACAATTATGATTGTAGATGATGAAGAAGATATTCGAAACACAGTTAAAGAGATTCTTCTAAAAAATGGTTTTAAAGTCAATACTGCCTTAAATGCCGATGATTGCCTTAAAAAAATAAAGACAAAATCTTCTACTCCTGATTTGATCCTCATGGATATCATGATGCCAGGAACGCCGGTACGAGATATCATTCCAAAATTATCGCCTTTAAAAGTTGCATATCTCTCGGTCGTCAAAACAACGGAAGCAGAAAAAGAAAAACTTACCAAAGAAAAGAATGTCGTCGGTTTCATCCAAAAACCCTTTGATGTTGACGATCTTATCTCAAAAATTAAAAAGATTATGAAAGCTTGATTATGGACCTCAATTTTATGTATTCTTTAGATGAAAATAATTATCTTTTTGATATTAGAAAACTTCTCAAGACGATTCTCATGACGCTCAATAAAGTCTGCTATATTAGCCTCAACAAAACCGCCGAAAGCGTGATAGAATTCTGTAAAGAAAATGGAATCGATACCCAGAAGTTGATCATCATCGATATGATCAGTCCACGATTAGGAAATACGAAAGCGCGTAAAAATGTCTCCTATATAAAAATTGACGATTCAAAAAAAGTCGTTGGCTCAGTTATTGACGTCTTAAAAAAGGAGAAATGTGACGCTCTAATTATAGATTCTCTATCAACACTCCATATCTATTTTGAAGAAAAGGAGATGATGAAGATAGTCCACGACGTTTTAGTATACAGCGGCTCAAAACATATCATAACCAATTTAATTGTTCAAAAAAAAGACAGCGAGGCAGATTATGTAAAATCATTAATACCACTCGTTGGAAATTTTAAAGAAGTCAACTTCGATTAAGATGGTAAAAAAGACGAGTGCTTATAAAAAATCAATGGACAATAGTTTAGGAGCACTCGATAAAAAAATTCTTCTTGGTTTTATAGTGATAGTATTTGGAACTTTAATTTTAGCATCTTTCGGATTTTTTTATGTCTTAAGTTCTCATCTGACTGAAGTGATTTTTATCTCGAGTGGATTAGCTTTCATTATCGCTATTATTTCGAGTATGTTTATTTCAAGGACCATTGTAAAGCCATTAAGGCAATTAAATGAAGCAACAAAAGAATTAGAAAAAGGGAACCTTGATGTTCGCGTCAAAATAAAAACCGATGATGAAATTGAAGAACTTGGAGAATCATTCAATAAGATGGTTGAAGCACTCGTTGAAACGAAAAGAAGACAGAATGAAATTGATAAAGCAAAAACAGATTTACTCTCCATAACTTCACATGAACTGCGTAGTCCCATGACACCCATGAAAGCTCAGCTTCAGATGACACTCGGAGGTTATTATGGAAAACTCAACATAAAACAAAAAGAATCGTTGAACATCGCGCTTAGAAATGCAAATCGTTTAGATAAAATTCTCGTCGATTTTCTCGATATTTCAAGAATTGAAGCATCGCGACTTAAATTCGAATATAAAAAGGTTGAAGTTAAATCTCTTGTTGAGATCATCATAAAAGAAATGGAAAGTTTTTCTCCAAGCAAAAAAATAAAAATCGTCTCAAAAATAAAAAATATAACCGTCGAGGGAGATCCAGAAAGGATTTCACAAGTTTTTAGAAACATTTTAGAAAACGCGAAAAAATTTTCTCCTGAAAAATCAATGATCACTATAGATTCTATTCTAAAAGATAATTTTATTGAATTTATTATTCAAGACGAAGGCATTGGAATAAAGAAATCAATTCAAGATAAAATTTTTGAACCCTTCTTTCAAGGAGAACAAACAATTTATCGGGATCATAATGGTGTTGGACTTGGGCTTGCTATTTCTAAAGGTATTGTTGAGAGCCAAGGAGGGAAGATAAGATATGAAAGCAGTGAAGGCAAGGGAACGACATTTTTTTTCAGCTTTCCGATTAATCCTCCAAAAACACAAAAAAACTTTTTTAAGGAAAAAGTTTGAAATAATTTATTTTTTTAACTCTAAAGAGGTTATAAAAGTTTAAATACATTTCATTTCTTTCGTTTTTGCAAAATACAACTTATGGTAAACTCAGGAAAATAATATACAATATATTGTATATTCGCTTCTTGTGATAAGTGGTTTGCACAGAGTAAAGGAGGAAAAAATGGATTGTCCTTATTGTGCGAACGATTCTTCAAAAGTAACTGATAAAAGGAAATCTCCTGGTGGAATAAGAAGGCGAAGAGAATGTCTCGCGTGTGAAAAGAGATTCACAACCTATGAGATCATAGAAAAAAGTGAATTTTATATCATAAAGAAAGATGGAAGACGCGAGAGATTTGATAGACAAAAATTAGAAAGGGGGATTACAACGGCGTTTGAAAAAAGGCCCGTACCTAAAGAGAGAATTGATAAAATGATAAATGAGGTTGAAGATAATTTAAGAAAAATGGCGGCAGGAAAAAAAGAGGTTCGTAGTTCTACGATCGGTGATTTAGTCATGAAAAAAATGGAAAGATTAGACAAAGTCGCTTACGTTAGATTTGCATCAGTATACAAAGATTTTACAGATATTCAAGATTTTAAAAAACAATTAAAGGAGATGGAGAGATAATATGGTAGAGAAAGTTGTTGCGAGTTATCCTGGATCATTTAAATCAAGAATTCCTGACACTTATTTTGTTCCAGGTAGATACGAAGAATTATTTTCATTAGTGCAAAATTTTGAAGTCGTGACAGTTAAAGATGATCATACTGAAGAACATCTTAGAATCTATGACGCTGAAAAAGTTATGTCAAAGTTACAATTTTTGCCGGAATACGTTCAGGAAGCGACATACCACGGTTTAAAAAATCAAAGAATGCCTGCACAACATTATAAAATTGTCGCGGATAAATGGGGTAAGAAAGATGCTTCAACAAAAAAATATGTAGAGACTCCCGAAATTATTTTTTATAGAGCAGCAATGCTTGCAGCGAAGGGGATTGTTGATAATGATCCATCATTAGATTATGAAGAAACTGTTAAGGACATTTTTGAAAGATTTGAAAGAAGAGAAATTTTTCCAAATACACCCTATATGGCAAATGGAGGACATAAATTAATATCTAATTATATTTCAGAAAGAGCTGGAGAAAACGCCAGTGCAGATTTAATAAATGAGCTTGAGCAAGAAAAAAGAATCAGAGAACAACTATTCGCTTGTTTTGTTCTGCCTATTTACGATTCTAGAGATAGTATTCTTAGAGAAACATTGCCGAATGCTGCTGATATCCAAGCATCTATAGGAGGTACGGGATTTAATTTCTCTAACTTAAGACCTGCAAATGAAACTATTCATGGAACAGGAGGAAATACCGACGGGCCCGTATCATTTATGGCGACATACTCAAATGTTTTAGGAAAAACTATGAATCAGGGCGGTAAAAGAGAGGGGGCTAATATGTTCATGTTGGATTATAATCATCCAGATATCATGAGGTTTATTTATTCTAAAAGACAAGATGGAGAAATTCCCGCTGCTAACATTTCTGTTGCAATTTATCACCCGTTTATGGAGGCAGTAAAATCTGATGGAGAAGAAAGATTTTATCCTTTAAAAAATCCACATCATAATCCTAAACTTAGACCACATATTCCTGAATTTTATACCGCTAAACAACTACAACAGACTATTGAAGTAAGTAAAGGAAATTCGAAAGCAAAGATTTCAATGGAACTTGCAGAGAATGGGATTGATGTTCTTAGTCCATGGCTTGGTGAGGGGATGAGTGAAGAGTATAGAATCATAGGAAAAATTGGGGAAGATGGGATAGTTTATATTGATGCTAAAAAAGTTATGCATCATCTTTCTTACGGAGCGTGGTATAATGGCGAGCCTGGAATGATAATAAACGGAACTATCAATGATCAAAATCCAACTCATCCAAGAAATTATAAAGAATTTTTGTTAGATCAATCGTCACCAAAATCAAGAGAGATAATTTCTGAAATACAAAAACGAGACATAAATAAACCTTTAGAATTGTTAGTTGAAGAATTTATTTCTGAAAAAGATATAGATGGCAGGCCAATAAATCTTCCTATTGGTGTGGGTGTTATGGAGGCTACAAATCCATGTGGAGAAAAACCGTTGTTACCATACGAGGCTTGTGTTCTTGGACATGTAAGTTTAGAGAAGATGGTTATAGAGGATGCTAACTCTCCATCGGGATATAATTTTGATACTGAGAAATTCTTGGAAAGTTCCAGATTAATTTATGAAATATTGGACAATGCAATTGATCAAAATGCATTTACGCTTCCTCTTATTGAACAAACACAAAAGAGCAATAGAAAAATTGGCGTGGGATTTATGGGACTTGCTAATTTATTGTATAAACTTGAACTTCCTTATAACTCACAAGAAGCAAGAGATTTTGTGGATGATATCTTGAAAGTTTGGGAAGATGAAACAGATAAAGCGTCTTATGATAAAGCCAGTAAATTTGGCGCATTCCCTAATTTTGAATATAGTCATCATCGGAATGGCGCGAAGAAACGTAATGCTATTGTGAGGACTATTGCGCCGACGGGAACAACGGGTTTTGCTGCCCAAACCACTGGAGGAATGGAACCTGAATATGCATTGGCTTATTCACGAACTACTGTTCAAGGAACTCGAGTCGATATGTTCAATCCTGTCTTAGAAGAGAAATTAGAGAAATATTCTTTTTTCCTTGATTCTGAAGAGAAAAAAAGATTCCATTGTTATATTTCTGACTTCAATGGAGGAAAAGGCTCACTTCAAGAATTTGAATTAGTAAAAGGAAAGAATGAATCTGATAGTAATTTTGAAGCTCGTCTAAATAATCTTAATAAAATTAAGAAAATTTTTGTGACGACATATGATATTTCTCCAGAAGATCATCTATATATGGAAGCAGTTGTTCAAAGACATGTTGATGATGCTATAAGCAAGACAACAAATTTTAGAAATAATGCAACGGTTGAAGATGTTGAAAGAGCATTTTTGATGGCGTATGATTTAGGAATTAAAGGAATTACATTTTATAGAGATGGAACAAGAAAAGATCAACCTCTAAAAGTTAAAGGGGAAAAAACTCCAGAGAGAAATGAGAGAAGATCATTGAGAGATTTGATTATAGAAAGATTGGATAAACCTCGACCGGAGATAGTTGCTGGACCTCAAGAGAAAGTTCAAACGCCTTTTGGTAAAGCTGCTTATATTCGATTAAATTATGAAAAGGATGAGTTAGGAAGAGATATTGCACCTTACGAAAGTTTTGTTGATATTGGAAGGGGAGACGAAGATTTATCAGCAATCGCAGAAGGATACGGAAGACTACTTTCTTTAGCAATTAAGGGAGGAATTCCTGTTGAGTATATTGTGGCATCTCAATCTAATATCGGTGGGAAAAGTCAAGTCGGTATTGGAGAGAGTAAAATAAAGTCTCTTCCAGATGCTATTGCAAAAGGATTGGTAATGGCAATGAACCAAGAAAGTAAAATGCAAAATGTTCTTCGGCATGCTCTTGAAGGAAATGGAACTCTCGATTTAACTGATAATCCTAATTCCCAGACAAATGGTAAAAAGCCTAAAAGCAAGAAAAGTGGGAATTTTTGTCCCAGTTGTGGAGGAGGACAACTTATGATAAAGGAGGGATGTGAAATCTGTGATTGCGGATTCTCAAGATGCGGTTAAGATGGGAAAATCAGATTCAATAATCTACGTCGTTGAAAGAGAAAAACTTTTTGAGGAAGATAAAGAGTTTCAGGGGTTTAAAAGTAAAGAAGAATTTGATTATGAAGAAAGAATTCTAGATAATATCTTGACTATGAGAAGAGGCTCTACTGAAGAACCTAAGGATCATCCAAATGGAAACGCAGAGCTTGATACTCGATACAAACAACCAATAGGTTATATGATGGTCGTCAATACATCCACAAAAGAAGTTTACACTTTTCAAAGAGCGAGTGATGATAAGAAATATTCTGACAGAAGACTTCAAGGAAAATGGAGCTGGGGAGTTGGAGGACATATCGAACCTATTGATTCAATGAATGGAAGTAAAAATCCTTTGATTGAAAGCCGGCTTAGGGAATTACAGGAAGAGATAATCATAGAAGGAGAAATTCAAAATGTTTTTCCTCTTGGATATATTAACGATGATAGAGATAGTATTGGGAGCGTCCATATCGGAATTTTATATTTAATTGAGATTAATGGAAGCGCGAGTAAAAGAGATGATGAAATGCAACAGGGAATTATGTTAAGTGTTGATAAACTTGAGGAACTCTGCAATGCTCAAAATGTTGTTGTTGAGAGTTGGAGTCGTATTGCTCTTGAACCGTTGAAAAAATATTTTTATTCGATTTAAAACTTTAGAAAACCTTATAAATTCAGTAATTTCTTAAACAATATGATTAGGGGTGGAATGACCAACAAGGAGATCAAAACAGATCAAGTAAAATGGCACAAAACCATAGCGTCCCAGAATTATCGAATGGAGAATTTGAAGAATATATCAAAGAAGGATATGTCCTAATTGATTTCTTTGCAGATTGGTGTATGCCTTGTCTTATGATGGCTCCGGTCATTGAAGAGCTTTCTGAAAAATTTGAAGGGAAAATGAAGGTTGGAAAAGTCAATGTTGATGATCATGAAGATTTAGCAAAAAAATTTCAGATTTTTTCTATACCGAATTTCAAATTATTCAAAGATGGAAAGGTTGTTGAAGAATTCATTGGAGTAATGTCGGCAGATGATTTTGAAGATAAACTAGGGAAGTTCTTGAACTGAAAATGAAATTTCTTCAAAATATTTTAAACATAATTTTAAAAATAATGTAATCCCTCTGTTTTAATGAGAAAAAGAGGACCAAGTATTGGTGTTAGGGATAGTGTTAAAAAATACTTCTTGACGTCAGATATGATGGGTGAAGAGCACCACAAAAAGTTGAGTGCAGAATCTGAAGAAGTTAGAAAGCAGAGAAATCAAGTTCTTAAAGAAAATAATGACCTAATCGATAAAGAAATGAAAAGATTATACGAATATGGGAGTCATATTTTAAGAAGAGATAAATCAAAAAGAAAAAATTGGAGAGGAGCAATAGCGGGCGGATTAGTTGGATTAGGCGTGGGACTTGGGCTTTACACTCCATTCAAAGAACCTGTTGAAAAAACTGCATCGGTGATTTATTTTTCTGGGGAATCGGCAAAACGGGTTGGTGAAGAAGCATTGCACTTAAAGGATTTAATTACCGGAAGGAAAGACAGCGATGAAATAGAAAAAGC
Source organism: Candidatus Pacearchaeota archaeon CG10_big_fil_rev_8_21_14_0_10_32_14 (assembly GCA_002763085.1). Taxonomy (GTDB): domain Archaea; phylum Nanobdellota; class Nanobdellia; order Pacearchaeales; family GW2011-AR1; genus PFCY01. The sequence continues at coordinate 7,494 of PFCY01000101.1, forward strand.
GCAGAGACAGTTCGTGAAATCTGATAGTGAGTATTTTGAAAATTTACGTGAATTGTTAAATCAGCATAAAAAGAATATTGATAGTAATAAAGAAAGAATAAGTGAAATGAGAAATATTGCTGAGGGCTTCGGCAGATATATGCATAATGCGCCTGGATTCGAGACTGTGGATGAAAGCGAATTCGGGAACTTGAGAAAGAAATTAAATAGTTTGATGTCCCGTCCATTCCAATCGCAAGAAGAAATTGACAGTAGACTTTCAAAAGAATATGAAACTAATTATAATTCTCTTTTACAAATTGCTGAAAATGCAGATAAGATGAAAAGTTTGAATAAAAGAGAGATTGAAGATCTGACAAAAAAAATAGCTAGTTCTGTGTCGACGCTTGAAACAATAAATCAAAAAGATGCGCAGAGGCTGGATAAATATTTGAATGAAACAAATGAACTCTATGATTTAACTCGAGGAATGAGAAATTTGCAAACAGGAGAAATAAGAGAAGGCAGCCCGGAATATAAACGCCTTGTCGAGATCGGAGAAAAATATAATTTGAATAGAGATAGTGCAGATTATTTTGGGAAGTTAATTGCCGAGGGTCTTGGTGCGCTCATTGGACTATATGGAGCAAGTAAAGGGAGTAAAGTTGGAAGAAGATTTATTCCTGGAAGAAGGTTAGATGTTGAAAAAGAGACAAGAAGATATTTGGAAGATAATGTTGATGCGTTGGTTACACAAAAAGAGGCATCACAAAGAAGGAATGGATTAGAAGAAAAAGTTTCGGTAGGTTTAATTTTATTTTTTTTAGCGGGGGGATTTATTTTTAATAATAGAATGACTGGTAATGTCATAAAAGAAAATGTTGGTGGTTCTCTGCCGATAATAAACTCAATAATAATTCTCGGTTTATTCATCTCCTTAATTTATTTCGTCTCAAAAAAGAAGTTTTATAAATAATGAATATATATGGTTATATGGAAATAAAGTTGATAAAACCAAATACATGTTCACCAGATGAAACAATTTTTAAGGTCTCTGCTGAATTTCAAAAGAAAAAATTAAGACGAATGCTTGTGGTTGATAAACAAAACAAATTGGTTGGAATTTTGACGACGGTGGATCTTGTGAAATTCATTACATCTGGAAAAGATTCTAGAAAAACAAAAGTAAAAGAGTTTATGATTTCTAAAGTTAAAAGTGTTGAAGAAGATGAAAAACTTGAAGATGCGTTAAAGATAATGAATCAACTTAAGACTTTTGTTTGCCCAGTAACAAGAAAAGGGAAGCTTATTGGAGTTGTAGGATATCAAGATATAATTGCTCACGCAGTTTCTAAATCAAGGAGTTAAAATGGGGCTGGAAGATAGAATAGATCCTGATAAAGAAAGTTTTTTTCACAATGCAATCCGGAGGACAAGAGATTATATTGGAAATGGTCCGTCGCGAGATAATATGGTCTTAGGTTTAAGAAAAGATTTAGGTTCTTACTTTGAAAATCTTTCTGAAAAAGAAAAACAAATAAGGGTGAGTAAACTTGAAGAGTATGTCGATTCAAGTATACAAAAATATGATACAGAACTTCACGGAATAAGAAAAGTTGTAACGAAACCTGCTATGGCGGCAGCGTTTGCAAATGATATTTATTCACTTGTATCAAAAGCGCCGTTCAGTAATTTTTCTGCGGCATCTTATATCTTGTTTGGAGCAAAGACCCTTGCTGAAATTCCGGCAGTTTATAGGTATATGAAAAAATCCGGGGATTGGTATGGAAGTTTAAAGTGGGCACTTATGAAACCTATAGATTATCTTATTCCAGTAATTGGACCGGCGATTGAAAATGGATTGTTCGAGCGTATCGTTAAAAAACGAGTTATGTATGAAGCTAAAAATAGATTCTTGAAAAATGTTGGAGCAGTAAGTGAAACGGATAGAGTCAAGTATGGCTTTAGACAAAAATTGGGAGATGTTCTTTCAAAGAAACCTATTTCTATGCCTGAACCAGCGTACGCCTAAATCAAATTATACAGCTTCATCCCATATTACAAAAATTAATTTATTTATAATAGAGATTTTGTTTGGTATTAGGATGAGATACTCCTCGCCCTAAAGGGCGGGGTATCTTTACGCTCGTATCGGATTAAATTTTATCGCATATATTCAAGATTATCAACATCTTCTATAAAAAAATATTATTAAAAAAATTTGGATTAATTTATTCGTTCGAACAAAATTCCAGCTCTCTGTGTCGCATAATTTGTGAGCATTAATCTGCGAAGCAGCAAAATATTAATCAGTTTTTCTTTCCCTCTTCCCTCCCCCCAACCTCGAAGGTAGAGGCTCCTCCCAGATTAGTGGGATTCAATTTGGGTGGGCAAGTAAATTACAAACAAAATCTCACAAAAAAATTTAATTTGGGATGAAGCAAAATTATACAAAGATTTTTTAAACTGATTTATTCTAAACTTGTTAGATGGCTCCGTAGCTCAGTCTGGTAGAGCACTGGACTTTTAATCCAGGTGTCGTGGGTTCAAATCCCATCGGGGCCATAAAACTATATAATTTGTAAAAATGAGTAAAAATATTATGACAATGGAGAATAGGCTCTGTTGAAAATGTCCCCTTAGTAAAATTAATCTACTAAAGGGACTATCTTATTTCGAGGTGAAATAAGATGAAAAGAGAG
>PFCY01000001.1 GCA_002763085.1 Candidatus Pacearchaeota archaeon CG10_big_fil_rev_8_21_14_0_10_32_14
TCATATTACACCTCCTTTCTCTTCAAAGAGAAGGGAGCTTATACTCTTTTTGTTAGAATTAATTTGTCACTTGCGTAGGTACTGATAATAATGCGCCAAAAGAGGACTGCTCGCAAGCCCACTTTTTTCCAGCCACTCCAAAAAATTTGAATGACCAAAAAAGTGAACGTTGCTCGTCGAACCGTCGGTTCTCATCCTCAAATTTTCATATCTCGCGTCAGCGAGACAGTTTTAGGAGAGGTTTTGTCGAGCGACTTCACGAAGGAGTTTATAATTTATCCATTCCGAGTGGGGTCACGAGTAAGGAGAACCTTAGGTTCTCCAGCCATACAATCAAACTTGATTCAATCTCAAAGGAAGATTAAGCGAAGGAAACCTTTGGTGTCCTCGCAATGCGGAAAAGAGGATTCGAACCTCTGTAAGCACTAAGCTACTAGAGCCTAAATCTAGCCCATTTGACCACTCTGGCATTCCCGCTGAGCAGATTCACGAAGAACAAACTTGTTTAATCAATAACAAGTGGGTCTGCGAACCTGTGATTATGAATTGTATTATTCTGTATATAATGTTTTTTATTTTAATTTAAATTGAACCTAAATCTAGCCCTGTTTGACCCGAACAATTTCGTGATAAGGGTGTAAGGCGAAGGGAGGTGGGCGAGATTGTGAATCACTCTGGCATTCCCGCATGTTTTGAAAATGCTAGACGAGCTTAAGGATATAAGCGACATCTGGCATTCCCGCTAAGGTCTTGATTAATTATCCAAAAATCTATGCTATAAAAAGGTTTAGAATTATACTGTCCTGTTGAAAAAGTTAAAATTTTTTTGTTAGACAAAAGTTTTGGAAATTCAGTTCTTCAATAAGGGCGGGTGAGTGACTTCGTGTTAAGGGGTAAGGAATAGGTGGTGGTCGAGGTCACGAGTTTTCGTCTGAAAGACGAAGTAAGGTGGGAATAACTAACACAAAAAACAAAAATTAAAAAGATTTTCAACAGAGCAAAATTATGCATTAACACTATTAGATGTGTCAGCATTCAAACTAATGGGGAGTGATCGAGTATAACTTCCAATTTGTTTTCCATCTTTATCTAAACAATAAACTTGTGCATAATACTTATTATTCTTAAGATCATTTATAGGAAATTCAATAATTTGCTTTTCAGTTGTTTCAATTTTTTTGTCATTTGCTCCCCCAATTAGTTCATATCTAATTGAAGAACAATCATGTTTAACAGTAAGAATAAGATTATCTGCATTTTTGTTTAAAACAGCAGACTCAATAATATTCTTTTTCTCAACAGTCTCAGCTTTTTTCGTTTCAGTAGTTTTCACCGCACTTTGAACTTCTGCCATATTCGAACGCTCAGCTAGATTAAATATACTTGCAAACTTCACAATAAAATTATCATTAAGAGAGTTATATTGATCTTGAGTTATCATCCCACAGGCAAGAAGTTTTTTGATTAAATCAGATTGTTGTGTTACCAGAACTTTACTTGCATCTTTTATTGTAAGAACCTGCGCCTTCACACTTTCACATTCTATACTCGTTGGCTTAGTCGAAGAAATCTCTTCTTTAACTTCATATGTAATTTGTTTTGGCGGATCAATTGTTGAAAGTCTATTTCTTATAGCGGAATAATCAACTATCGCTTTATTCCTATATGCTCTCGCTCTAAGTAAAATCAAATACGCTTTCTGATCACTGTACACAACATTACCTAAATTTGCATTAATCTCTTTTATAGTTTGATCATCTGTCAGTTCTCCAGTTTCAATCTTATCTATCAAAGTCTTAACTTCAAGTCTATCCATGCTACCATTTTGGCCTTCAAGCAAACTCAAATAATTACTGCTTACACTATCAAGTGCATTTTCTTCTAAATATTTTATATCAATATTTTCTTTTATACTTCTACTATCAACCCAGCATTTTACTTTACCAATACTACCGTCGCAATTTCCAACAGCTTGCCATCTTGCTGCTTCAGTTCCAGCCCCAGCATCATTATAATTTCCGGGATTATCCGTCGAACAAACTCTAACTATTCCATAATTATATAATTGAGGATTGATAGTATCAGTAACTCCAGCTTGTAAATTAGGATTTGCAAGAGAATAAACACTCGGACTTCCACTTACACATTCACTTTCCGATTCAATTCCAGTCTGTGACGCTTGCTCAGATAAATATTTATTTTGTAAATAATCAAGAGCAAATGATGTCGAAACTTTTCCAAAACCACATTCTTCTTGCGCGTTCACACTCACACAAAGTTCTTTATATCCAGCAGTTTGTATAAATTCAATTGTATCAGATTTATATCCTCCCCTCTCAATAAAACCAGACGCAACAACAAACCTTCCAGGCGTTTCATAATAAGAAATTCCTGGAGCCGACTTCATATAAACTGTAAAGTAAGTCCCAACATCTTTTCCAGCGAAGATATGATAAAACACTTTATACTGAGATGTCGCAGGAACCGTCGCTGAAGTGTAAGGGATTTCATCAAACCACGCATGATACTGCACAGGCGAATCAGGTTCAATCATATTTTCAATTATATCTGGATATCTTACTGAAACAAAACTCTTGCAAACAGCGCTTCCAACTTCATCCGTACTTCTGACTTTGAAAGCATTATATGAATTTTCTGCATAACTTTGCGTAAAATAAGTTACAGAACTTTCTGCATTATCCCAAGCTGACTTAACTCCTAGATATTCTCCACCGCCTCTGCTACCTTCTCCAAGCAAACTTCCCACAATTTTAGGAATTCCTATTTTAGCAATAGGCGTAGCCTGCCTCCAGAAAAAATCACAGAGATAAATGCTATTTATCTCGTCGCAAATTCCAGTCTGCCTTCCTGTTTTAAGACTTTCTTGTAAACAATCATAATAATTTTGATAAACAGATTGTAATCCCTGAACACCAGCGTTAACTCCGCTTAAACAAATTGGAACTAAAATTCCTTCTTTATAATTTGGAAGACATAGAGCAATACTTCCAGCTATTCCAGATTGGATTACATTAGGTACATGATAATTCCCGCCTAAATCACATCTTGACGACGGACAAATAACAGGATCACAAACATTGAACATAAGTTGACAATCTTTTGGCGACATAAAATCTTGACATTGTACTTGAGGAATATTTATTGCTGGCTCACCGACAGCGATAGTCTTTCCATTTATACTAATACTTTTCAAATTTGGATTGCTATGCCTTTGATTAGACGCCGATTCAATTGCCCTTATCGCTGAACCTACAAGTCTATTCGCTTCGCCGTCAGGCAATCCCAAAACCTCACCATAAGTGCTCGTTGCTCCGATATTGATCTGTTGACAATGATCGTCCCCATATCCCGTATCAAATTCTTCAAGTCCATTACCTCCAACATTACAAAGCCAAAAACTCGAAACTCTTCCAGAATCATCAAACGAAGCGATATTTCCAAATGCAGCGATGGTCTGTTTAGTTGCAGCATACCATCCGCGATTTACATCGAATGGAACAACCGCAGGGAAACCTTTGTATGGTTCAGATTCATAAAATTTCGCCTCAGGTTTTTTGTAAGGATTGTTGTAAGTATTTTCATCATATTTTGTAAATCCTTTAAAATGAGTTTTTAGAGAAGTTGAAGTTATACCCGATTTTTCATCTAAGGGACTTACAGAAATCTTACCCGCGTTAACACTATCGAGTTTGTAAACATTACTTATAGAATAATCACTTCCCCCTTGCTGATTAAGTAGTACAAGATATTTTTCATTGTTATAAGTTATAGGTTCAAAATTATATTTCTTTTTTGCATCAAGTCCAGTAGCTCCAATAATATTTTCTCCGCTTACAGTTTCTCCACTATAAATTCCTTTAATAGAATTCTTAGTTCCATAAGAATGAACATTGACTTTCTCAAAACCATTATTTGAAAATTGTCCTTTAAGAGAATCTGCAGCAACTAAATCACTTGTTGTCTTTTGAATATTATTTGCAGTATCATAAAGTCTCTGCTTAGCAATATTTTCAAGTCTCGATCCGCTCACTTCTCCCGAATTTATCAATCGACAATACAACTGAATATCTCGTGCCTGTTCAACATAAAATCCGCCTTTCTTCTCAAAATCTGGTGTTAAAGTATTTTTTAAAGTTGAAGTATCGATTTTTCTATTTGAATTTGCAGGATCGACAATTGAATCACCGCATCCTTCAACATCTTTCCTGACCTCTGGTAAATAATTTTTTAGATATTCCTCCTGATTATAATACTGATTACCTAAAACACTGCCTCCAGTAGCTCCTTTTGCTGCCTTTATCTCCTGATTTTGTTCATTCATAAATTTATTCAACGTTTCAGTATCGCTGTCAATAGCATCAGCATTCTTCCTAAAACAATCATCTAGACTTGCATAACTTCCAGTTCCTTCAGCAATTTGTTGTTTGCAATATTCTGTCCACCCGCCCTGGCTTCTCATCACTGCTTGTCTCGCTATTTGTTTTCCACCAAGATTTGACAATAGATTCTTTGTAATCAAAATTCCACCCGTCGCTAAACAAGCTGCTTTATTCACCTTGACAACTTTACCAAGCCCATCCGAGATTTTATTGAGTTTATCGAGAGTCTTATTTACCTCTTTCATTCTTTCAGATGTTTTTTGCGGAGACAACTCTATGGCTCGCTTTTCAATTCCAATATTAAATGTAAAATTTGCTTCGCTTCTTATATTTTCAAGTTTAGGAGTTATTCTGACATAAGCAACTTTCTTAACGTTAGTTTTAGTGACAGTAAATGTATAATTTCCTATTGTTTGGTAAATTCCCCTCGGTATTGTTATTCTTCGCGATGTTTGTCTTGATGCGCCACTTGGAATTATATCTCCACCAATATAATCAATATCAACACTCACCTCATCAACGTATCGCAGAATTATTTTATTACTGGTTTTATCTGACTTTCCAATTTCTCTATATTCATCTTTTCCTAAAGTATATGAGGTGATTTTATTTGTACTGCTATCTCTAACTGAAATTTCAGCGCTAAATTCATCAAGGCTTGGTCTTCTCGATCCTAAGAAAGTAATAACATGACTTCGCCCGCCCACAATTATCGCTCTTGTTTCTTGCTCGCTGTAAAAATCAGATTCATCAATTAATATATTTATATCTGCATTATCTCCAGAATTCTTGAACCGGTCTCTTAAATCATTAAGCAACTCTTTGCTTCGTAAAACCTGTCCAGTCTGACTTGCAAGTTCAGACGCTTCTTTTAACGCAAGCTCTCCATAAGATTGTGATCCAGTATATTCCGGCACAACTTTTTCATAAGCATAATCTCCAGCTAATCTATTGTAATCATTCATAGAATTATCAAAATTAGTTTTAAATCTAGAATTAGAATCACTGATCTGAGCATCCTCTGTAAAACCAGAAAAGTCTTCATTGATTCCTTCAGATAATTTTTCAAATATCACATCTGTCTTAGACCCTAAAGTGATTTTATTTCCTATATCAACTCTAAGATTATTATTTCCATATAAAAAAGAATTGTATCCCGAATAAGTGCTCTGATATCTGCTATAAGAAGAATATGTAGTCGACGAATCAAAAAGAACTGATTGTTTTCCGGTTTGTATATTTGTATCAACACCCGCAATATAATATCTATTGTTCCCTTCAGAGATTGGCAAAACATCTCCAACCCTATATGAATTTGAGACCCCGCCGACATTCAAAACGATTCCTGGACTTTTCCTGAAATCAAAATACTTTATTCCAGCGTCATTAGTAGTACACTGAACTTGAACAAATTCAAACAATCCATTTTTTTCTACGACATTGACTCTGCATTTATCATCTAAAAATCTCTGACCAGAAACTAAATCAATGTAATCTTCATCTATTCTCATTCTCGCAGTTGTATCTGGAATCGATATCTTTGTTAATTGTATATCAGCTTTAGCTAGACAATAAAATCCAGGAAGCCGAACTTCTTTTGAAGTCTGACCGACAGTTAAAGCAATCGTATCAACTTTATGAGTTTGATCTGACATTAAAGAGATTACAGCCCTATCGACATCAACAGCATCTGCCCTCAAAAATCCCTTGCCTTTCCAAAAACTATAAGTCCTATAATCTTCATTCCATTTTTCATTATCAATTTCAGGCAAAGCAAATTCAACCGCACCGATTCCAAAAGCATTCTTAATATCATATCTTAAAACAGCAGTTAAATTTCCTGAAACAGTATCTGGCATTGACTTTTCATTTAGTTGTTGTTTTAAAACAATGACTGCATAACCAACATTATTCATTATAGGAGAATTGAGTAATGTTCCGGACTGACTACTAAAACCCCCATAAGTTCCTATCGACATTACTGTCTGCCTTAATGCAGCTCTTGCAGGATGAAATCCAACTCCAATAATATTATCATTTTTATCTCTTCGCGTAAACTCCATAGAATAAATCGCATCTATGTCTATCAACGGATTTAATTTAGTTGCAGCAAGCTGGCAAAATACAGGAACATTTTGAGATTCAAGCAAATCGCTTCTTACAACACTCGGTGAACATCCAAAAGGAACGACTTGAATCAAAAAGTCTTGTCCACCTCGACATTGACTTTCATTAAATGTAGAATACAAATCAATATTTTGACCTGATAAGTATGTTTGTGAGGGAAATGGTTGATAATATCTTCCATACCCATAAGAAGTCGAAGGATAAGCTCCATATGAAGATGTCGGATAACTGCTTGAATAAGAATTGTAGTATTGACTTCTCATATTGTTTGCACCGCTAGCTCCATAAGCAGAATAAACTCCAGATGTTGAACCATAACCCCCGCTTCCAGAATAATAATTATTTCCATAGTTAGAATCATAATTATAACTTGGATTTCCGTATAGTCCTGTGTTGTAGTTACTTCCCATCCCTGGTGGATATTGTTGTGAATTTGAAATTGAATATGTATTATAATTAGAACTAGTAAACTGTGGAGAAACAATCGGAGTAAAAACTAATAAAAATCCAATAAATATTATTTCAAAAAATAAAAAATTTATATCTCTCATTTTAATATCACATCCACAATTTTACTTTCAATTGTCTCTTGATTGTTTTGAACATCTTCAATAGTTTTTGGAGTTTCTACTCCTTCAACATTAAGAGTGATCGCTTTGCTGACTATTAACTCAGATTCTAGAACATAATATTGAGCATTTCCTCCACCGATTAAAACTTGACTGAGTGTCGTCTCTGGAAATTCAATATCCACGCATTCTTTTTTTGTAATTCCTAAAAATCCTCCAGCGGTTCCTGCGGGAACTTCATAACATTGTTCTTTTGTAGTCTTTGCAATTGTCAAAGATGAATCTCCATAAACTTGAACTTTAATATCATAATTTCCTTCAGATAATGAAACAGTTTTTTGCTCCGGATATAAAATTGATTTAGCTCCATTCTCGTCCTCAAAGCTGATTATCGCATTACTATTTGATGTACGTCCATTAACCAAAAGATTTATTTCTAAAGTATAAAGTTTATCTAAAATTACGCTCGCTTCAGTTTCCCTATTTGTAGAGATTTGATATTTTGTCGTATCATATCCCTCGGCATTAGCAACAATAAATCCGTTGACACATTGAGGGAAATATTCAATAATTTTACCATTTAAAGTTCTTCCAATATTACAGCTTTGAGATAAACAATTAAACGAAATGTCAGCATCAATGTTATTCAGATTTGTATCATATGTATCGATTTCAACTTTTTGAGTTCTATATTGACAAACATCCTTTCCTCCAAGATCTACACTCTCAGCTCCTTTAACAGGTTGACGTGGATTATTTCCTTTTATTACTACAGCGACTGGAAATTGGAAAACCTCTTCCCCTTGTTGATCTATAATCTGAATCAAAACAGGATATTTAACATCATAGACAAAATGATAAGGCACATAACAGAATCCAAGTGCCCCAAGCCCCTCTTGATTACCAATGGGATTTGCAATTAAAAGATCACCTTTAGAAGGCGCAATATCAAGTCCATAAGGCCAGTATTTTGAAGTTAAAAAATTTACCTGCAGATTATCTGGAAGTTTATCGCCAGTATCAACTACAAAATATTTGTTTACATCTTCTTTCGTTTCATAGTAATCTCCTTTAATCTTTAAAGAATTATAATTAGCATCAATTCCATTTCTAAGATTCTCTGAAACATTTAATGCGACCCACGCTTTTGGAGCACAAGAAAATTCCACCCCATCCACTGGAGCATAATTTCTGATTACATCGACACCATAATTCTCTAAAAATAATGTGCTTTGTTCATGATCATAGATATTTTTTGCAACTTTATACATATTGCCAATGTTTGAATCATAATTTTTTTTATGAGAGTCGATTATAACGGTTTTATCATCTTTTTTTATTTTCAAATCCATTTTAAGATCAACATCAATGCTCTCATCGTTAATTTTAACATTTACAATCGGCTTTCCTCTTTCGATTACATAACCCTGATCCTCATACATACGAAGATTGCAGGATTGTATGCTTTCTTTCAAAAACCTAGCTAATTCTTTTTCCATATCTTCTTTTTTAGGAACTTGTTCTTTCTCTATATTGCTTCCAGAAACATAATACCAATACGGAACGGCATTGCCATAAAAATCAAGCTGAGATGAAAACGGCATATAAGCAGAACCAGGTTCAAACTTTAATTCATCTGTATAAATATGTCCACCCCCGGTTCCAAGACCACTAATACCTAAACGAGTATCCTGCTCTAAACATTCCAAAAAAGAATCGTAAACTGGAGAAAATATTGCTGGGACAGATTCACTTTTTGATTGGCTTCTTAAAACAAGAATTAATGCAACAACAGCAACTATTAAAATTGCAACGATGACAAATATTGTGATTTGCGAGCGATTTTGTGATAAGGGTGTAAGTGTCCTGTAGGTGGGCGAGTGTTTACGACTTGAACTATTTTTATCATTAATTGCAAGTCGTGGGCACGAATAGAGATCACGAGTTGCTCTCTTTGATATAAATTTCTCAATCATTTTTTTATTTCAACCCCCACTTTCTTTTTTATCAGATCCATAATTTCAGAATTAATGTCTTTCTTCAAAGTCTCTTTGAACTTCTCCCAAAGCTTCTCATCTTCAATCAATAACAAATACTTCTTCAATCTAAACACCCCAACATTTTCAATAACTCGATTAACATAAGAATATGAACACCCCTTTTTTTCAACCTCTCTATTTACACTTTAAGGATTATCGGTTTATAAATCTTATTATTAAGTTAGTAATTAACTTAGTAAGTTAGTTAGTGAATAAACGATAAGTAAAACTTATATATGCTTACTTCATAAAAATCTCATGGCCTCATAGTTTAACGGTAGAACGTATCCTTGACGTGGATATGGCCGCAGTTCAATTCTGCGTGAGGCCATTATTAGATTGAAAATCTAATCATTTCTCGCAGAATTGCGTGATAATTTTGATTCTGAATCGTTGTTTCAATTCCGAGCGATTTTG
>PFCY01000025.1 GCA_002763085.1 Candidatus Pacearchaeota archaeon CG10_big_fil_rev_8_21_14_0_10_32_14
GTCGCATAATTTGTGAGCATTAATCTGCGAAGCAGCAAAATATTAATCAGTTTTTCTTTCCCTCCTCCCTCCCCTCAACCTCTAAGGTAGAGGCTCCTCCCAGATTAGTGGGTATCGAGGTTGAAAACCTCGAATCAAGTGGGAAATCCTCTGACACAAAAAACTGCAAAACATTTCAACAAAGTAAAGATAATATCAAGTTATGAACACGAGTAGAGATCGCGAGTTGGATAGGGGAATCTAAATCTTCAGTGAGATTTTTCAAATCTAAGAAAGAAATTGAGTGGGAATTTGAAAACCAAATTAAACAAAAAAATATAGATTCATATACAATAATCCTTTAATACTGACCAAATTTGGGCGTTTAATGGAAAAACTATCGATTATGTTTGTAGTATTTTTCTTTATCGGACTTATCGTTTTGTTCTCTGAGATTAATTCTAATCTTTGGATCGCCTGCGTCATGATAGCAATTCTTCAAGGGGCATGGATTTGGTCAAAGGCAAAATAGACAGTTAACATTAAATAATTTATTTTTGTGAGAAATATTATGGGAAGAAAAATTTCATTATTTGAAGCATTTCTCAAAGACAAATCTGGAGTTGCCTCAATTGTCCCATCTTCAAAATCTACAGTCAAGATAATTTGCGGTATGATTCCATATAGAGAAGAAAATACAATCATAGAATATGGTCCAGGAACAGGAGCAATAACTAAAGGACTTCTTAAAAAAATGGGCAATGATTCGCAACTCATATTAATAGAGCAGAATAATGAATTATATAATTCATTGACAAAACAATTTACTTCCGATAGCAGAGTCTCCATTTTTCACGATCTAGCTCAAAATGTAAAAAATATTCTCCAGAGGAAATCAATCTATGAAGTTGATACCATTGTTTCAGGCATTCCATTTTCATACCTTGACGACATTACGGCTCAATTAATTGTTGATCAATCAAAGAATTTACTTAAAATTGGAGGTCAACTGATTGTTTACCAATTCAAAGACGACATAGAAAGATATCTTAGAAATTTTAGGGAAGTTCGTGTAAAAGAAAATCCATTTAATATTCCACCGCTGAAGATTTACAATGCAATAAATTAATTACTTGATTTATTTAACAATGGAAAATAAATATCCTTTGGGAATAAAACAGGAAAAAATCTTTTGAACTGTCGTTCTTTATACGATTTATGTTCAACCTCTGGATTATTTACTCTTTGAATGTGAGATTGCAAAATCAGAATTTGAACTTCAACTGGAATTCTTTCAAATCTAATGCTTTCAACTTGATTGCTTATTGAATTAAGGGTCGGGATTGGAGGACGGATGATGAATTTGATCGCATCATAACCAAGTGCAGAACTTTCATTATCACTGGCTTCTCCGTATTTAATGACTTTATAATTTTCTAGTCTTTCCATCGCCCGTATTTCCTTTCTAAAAAATCTTACAAGTTTATCTCTTTCCACTTCATTTTCAACAACAAACTCGACGCCAATATGATCATTTATTTTATCAGGATATTGTCCTTTCAAAAACATTTTCATCAAGATAGAACCATAACTGACTCTCCCATCATCTCCTAAGATTTTCAAACGGGATCTAATTGGAGACTGAACTCCATAAACATCAACACCCGCCACAGACTGCCATTTATAATTTAGCCCTTCAATGTGAACTTTACTTGGTTTTTTAAAATCAAATTGTTCATCAAACCATTTCAAAATAAGCTTATGATGTCTTTTCGCATTCATAATTTCTGGTGATTCATCTATCATTAAAATTCTGTATCCTAAACCAAACGCTCTAACTTTATCGTATGATTTAAGTAAACTTTCATAATCCATTGTAGTCGGTCGTTTTCCAGATCTAGCTGCAATAAAATCGTCTCTCGCCTCTTTCATAAATTTTGAGAAATTAAAAGGTAGAGTTACCTCCTGAAGCTTAAAAAAGTTATATTCTTCATGATTAAAATGCTCTTTGAGTAATTGATTTATAGCGATTATTCCTCTATTCATAGCATCTGTAAAAACTTTCTGCACGACCGCATTATCTTTGTGGGGAATGAATGAAGTCCGGACTTGGTCAATAAAATAAGTGCTCGATGATCCATCATTTATGGCATTGATTATATCTTTCTTCCTAATGTAAAACAAGCTCGGATCAAAAAAAGGTTGCTTATCCCATATATCTCTAAGATAGGATACATCTTCTGGATAAAATTCATTTATATTTCTCATAAGAATTGATGTAGTTACCTATATTTTAAGTTTTTCTAAACCGAGCATTTTTTAAACGTCCATAATATTATTCAGAAATGGTTCCGTAGCTCAGCTTGGTAGAGCACTGGACTCTTAATCCAGGTGTCGTGGGTTCAAATCCCATCGGGACCATAACCAATTATTATTCATAGAGTTAACATTCTTGTGAATCTGAAATACGAAAGATATATGATGGAAAGGTAAATGGAGGAGATGATCTTACTTTCTCATAACTTACTGCAACAATTATGCTATCTCTCAAACTAAGATTATAATCAGGTTTTGTCGAATTAATGAGATTTTGTTGATCTAGAATATGATGGGTAGTATTGTTAAGAGAATAATATTCAATAAATAAAGTTGTACTCGAAGAATTACCTGAATTTAATGCAATTTGTAAATTATTTAATCCTGCAGTGGTATTAAACGGAATTAAATCAAACTATATTTCTGAATCTCCGCATACAAGATTTGAAATCTTAAAAAGAGTGACCATAAAATCTTTCTCATCATAAGTTATAGAATCGACATCATAATATCTTTTAGATTTTTCTAAAACTCAATCCACTTCATTTATTGTAGAAGATTCTTCATATAGATATAAAGATTCAAACTCTTGAGATAAATTGTATTTCTCAGAATATTTTAATTCCAATGATTCTAATTGATCGTAATCAGAAAAATTAATTCTATCGATTATTTCTTTATTTTCGTTTTTATAAACTAAAGTAAAGCAATCACCCTTTATTTGAGATACGAATGTTTCGTTTAATGATTTACCATTATCCTTAACGCATTTAAAAACTAAAATATTTACTCTATTTATTTCGTCTAAAGTGACTTCCTCTGAATTAAGAGCTGTCTTACTCTTAGTGAATTTATGCTCATTATACTTCAAATATCCCGCAACAACCACTCCGACAACCAAAATAATTATAATAATTCCAATCAAAACATAAATTACAACACCACCTTTTTTATTCATAATTTCCATAATGCCTCATTATTATAAAAACTTCTTAAAAAATTCCACATCAATTCCTTTGTGTTAAAAAAAAGAAAAAGTAAAAATCTATCGGGGCAGTTACCAATTATCTAATTAGTTTTTGAATATTTTCTATAGCTTCTGCGACTTCATTACCTTTCTTAGTAAGTTGTATTAGTTTTATTCGCCCCTTCTTCTGAAATACAACTAATCCTAATTCTTCTAAGGTCTGCAGAATTTTTACAGCATGGCTGTAAGTACAATCTACCTCTTTGGCTAAAATGCTGCCGTATCTCATCCTCGAATTCTTTTTCAAGTTAACCAGCATTAAAGCCGGTTTTCTTCGGAAAAAGATATCAAAGTTATCTTTCATAGCTAAATCCATGGTAGTTCAAAATTTTTAAAGTATATATCCAGACAACATCTTCCTTTTAAATGTTTCGTAAAATATACTTTCAAAAGAGTTACTACTCACCGAGGTGAAAACACTGAATTTCACAATCAATTTTATTAGATTCACCACTCAATAATTGTATCAAAAATAGAAATCGTAAAGTTTAACTATCAAAAAAATTACAATAAGTTATGGAAGAAAACAAAAAAACAAAATTTTTGGCGATCGCAGATATCCATAATGACTCGAAGTTAGTTATGCGATTAGCCGAGCGGGCAAAAAACGAAAATGTTGATATTGTAATTTTAGCCGGAGACTTAACTTGGTTGAATAAAGAACCAAAAAATATTGTCGGTCCGTTTCTGGAACAAAATAAAAAAGTCTTGCTCTTGCATGGAAATCATGAATCGAATGACACAATAAATTTTCTGACCGAACTATATCAAAATACAAAAAATCTTCATGGGTATGGAATGAAACACAATGATATTGGAATTTTTGGAGTCGGAGGAGCTGATTTTGGGATAGAACCTATGACAGAAAAAGATTTCAAAAATGCGTTGAATCATTCACACTCTTACATAAAAGAAATGAAAAAGAAAATTCTTATTACTCATATGCATCCTGCGGATACAAAATCTGAATTCTCCGGATTTGACGGAAGCACCTCAATAAGAGAAGCTATTGAAAAATTTCAACCAGACTTCGCTCTTTTCGGACACATTCATGAAGCCTCGGGTATTGAAGAAAAAATCGGAAAAACAAGATTGATAAATGTTTCTAGGAAAGAAGTTGTATTTGAGATTTGAATTTTAAATAAGATTCAAAAGCGGGAAATAAGTTCTGAATAAGATTACAATCCTTATACTTAAGAGGATCAATCCATTCAAAAGAATCATAATCTCTGCTTAATTCGACTCTATCTGATTTAGAAAAACATTCAAAAAACGTACCAACAATCTGCAATTGTTGATCTCCAATTATAGGTCTCCATTCTCCGACAGAAAATGGATTTCCTATTTTTATCTCAAGTCCTGTTTCTTCGTATACTTCTCTTCTTAATCCATCATCAAATCTTTCTAATGGTTTAACTCTTCCACCAACAACGTCATATTTTCCAGAATTAGTTCCCTCGTCATAAGATGAAGATTCTTTAAGAAGTAATATTTTTCCCTCAAAACAAACAAATGCTTTCATAGCCGGGAAAATTTTGATGTCTGGATTTTGATTCATAAGTATTAATCTAAAAAACAATATTTATAGATTATTGTAATAAAGAAATTGTATTTACGATTTAAGCTTCAACTGGAACTGTTTCTTCGAGTCGGCTACTTTTATTATAAATACTCTCGTCAACTTCTCTGGGAACATAACCGAATTGTCTCATAAATCTTACAGTAGACTGTGTTATAGGTTTTCTCAAAGAACAACCCATTCTTCCTCCAACATTACAAATTGACTCATAATTTCCTAGTTCTAATTTTTTAAGAATGAGTGGAGGTATGGAGTCAGTTTCATTATCTGAAAACATCGCTGTACCTCTTCCAAAAATTCCCAACATCACAGTCATTTTTTCTAAATCACTCCATTCAATTTCATCACCTTCGGGTTTTTTCAAAGTATCAAATTCATAATGAATTGTCATAAAAAGCAAACAGAGAGAAAGTTTATAAAAATTATGGTGTTTGAAATTTAACCCTTTACAGGTTCTTTCAAGACGACAATTTCAGAATTATCTATCAGGTTTTCAAGACCATCTTCGTCGACAACAAGAACGTATCTTCCTCCCCAAGGATATTTATTATTCTCTAATAATCTCTCTATGATCGATTCTTTTACTCCATACATATGAAAATCAACGGTTCCATTTTGATTCGCGTCAACTTTTATGAATGAACTATTTTTGTAAGGGGATAAACTCTTTAATTCATCATAGACTTCTGTTCCCATAGAATCGAGAAGTAATCTCATCCAAGCAGTTTTGTCGCCAGATTTAATTTCTTCTGCAACTCCCCCGATCCACTTTGAAATGTTTGTTCTTCCTGATGAATATCCTCCCCTAATTCCATCAACATTTTTCGCAGCAGCTTCTAAAGTTTCATACACTGTTTCATCTTTTATATAAGCTGTAAATACTTCTAAGAATTCACTATATGCATTTGCTCTATCCTGATCTCTTGCTAAATCGGTATGTGCGTCACCCATATTAAAAAAATGACTGACTAGTTTATAAGAATTATTGCAGTGTATAAATGTTGTTTATTACATAAATCTTAATAAATCCTTATTTAAATATCAATTTATTTCAACTTCATCGCCAAGATTTATCCCATATTCTTGAGTGAGGTTTGAATTGATTTCTACTACGTATTTTGCATTTACTCCGGGATTAAATATTGGACAAGGTATTATTACATTTTCCTTGCAAGGTAGAGCATCGTGGGCGATAGCAACAATGATATTAGTTTTAGAGCCTCGATTCTTATCGATCCATACAATATCCAATGGAACCAATGTATCTTTCATCCAGAAATTATACAAGCCACTCTTATCAAAAATAAATAACATCCCCTTATCCTTTAGAAATGATTCTGCAGATCGGAACATGAGCCCCGTCTGTCTTTCTTTATCATCATCGGCTATTTCAATATCAAAACAATGTCTCTCTTTATTAGAATTGATGAAACATACATTACTTGATTTAATTTTTTTTGGTTGATTAAAAATTATTATTAATAAAATAATTATTATTATAAAAATTAAAATAAAAGATAGTAATTCTCTTTTTTTCATATTCTCTAAATAATTTAGATATTTATAATTATATCTGAGAAAAACCTATAAAAACCTTCATTTCTCACCTAGTTATAACTAAACAGAGTTTAGCAATTTTCGATGCTTTTGAAGCTTACTTCAAAACCTACAGAAATTCAATATCGCATGCCAAAGCAGAAATCAAAAAAGGAAAAATCTAATGAAGAGATCGCCGCCGAGGGATATTTTCCCGTCGATGTTGAAGACATCAAACGATCTGTAGAAGTCCCATATAAGGGCTCAATTCCAGAAACCGTAGAACCCGTATTAAAATCTTCATCAAAAAGAAAATCATCATACAAAAAATCTTCATCGAAAACGGCAAAAAAATCTAGCTCAAAAAAAGAACCTATCTACTCGCCTCAAAAAATAATTCTAAAAAAAGATGGTTATGAATTGATCATTACAGAAAAACCTCAGGCAGCTCAAAAAATAGCAGACTCTTTAGATGACAATAATTCTCCAAAAAAATTTAGCAATGCGGGCGTATCATATTATGAAATTACAAAAGATAAAAAGAAAATTTATATTGGATGTGCCGTCGGTCATTTATTTACATTAAAAGAAGAAAAAAACGGAAAGACAAATGGTGGCTTGCCAATTTTTGATATAAAATGGGTTCCGAATTATGTTGCAAGAAAGGGAGGCTTCACAAAAAAATATTACGACACGTTGCTCAAACTTGCTAAAAATGCAGGATCATTGACAGTGGCTACAGACTACGATATCGAAGGAGAAGTAATTGGTTATAATATTGTTAAACATTTAGCAGGGCAATTAGATGCTTCAAGAATGAAATTTTCAACTTTAACAAAAGACGAGTTAATAGAATCGTATAATTCAAAAGTTCCGACTCTAAATTGGGGACAGGCTCTCGCAGGAGAATCAAGACATTATCTTGATTGGTATTATGGTATAAATCTATCTAGAGCATTGATGAATGCAATAAAAACAACCGGCCGATTCAAGATCATGTCTATAGGTAGAGTTCAAGGACCAGCTCTAAAATTAATTGTTGATAAAGAAAAAGAAATACAAAAATTTGTTCCAACTCCATACTGGCAAATTTTTATTGAAGTTTCAGACGGAAAAAATAAAGTTGAACTAAAATATAATAAAGATATTACAAAAAAATCAGACTTAACAAAATTTGAATCTCTTAAAGGAAAATCAGTAAATCTTGAAACAAAAAAATCAAAACAGATAATCCCTCCTCCAGAACCTTTTAATTTATCGACACTCCAGACTGAAAGTTACAAACTTTTCGGTTTCACTCCAGCAAGAACACTTCAAATTGCTCAGGGACTTTACTTATCTGGTTCAATATCATATCCGAGAACTTCTTCTCAAAAATTACCTCCTTCGATTGCGTATAAAGATATTCTTAAAAAAGTTGCACTTCAAATGAAAATTGGACCATCACTATTGACAAGATCAAAACCAGTCGAAGGAAAGAAAACAGATCCTGCTCACCCATCTATTTATCCAACAGGACAAGTTGCTACAATGAATTCTGACGAAGAAAGACTTTATTCAATAATCGCAAAAAGATTTATTTCACTTTTTTGCGATGATGCAGTATTAGATAATAAAAACATAAAAGCGACTTTGGATGAAGACCCATCTCTAATATTCACAACAAAAGGCACTGCAATAAACAAAAAAGGCTGGATGGCAGTTTATCCATTTAAAGTAAATGAAAGAGACATTCCGGATTTTAATGGAAAAGGAAAAATAACGTCTTCTAAAATTGAAGAAAAAGAGACACAGCCACCAAAAAGATTTTCTCCGGCTTCAATTGTTACAGAACTAGAAAAAAGGAACTTGGGGACAAAAGCAACAAGAGCAAACATAATAGAAACGCTTTACGATAGAGGATATATCAAAGAAAAATCTATTGAAGCTACTCCGCTGGGAATGTCGCTAATAATTACTCTTGAAAAACATTCTCCAATAATTATAGATGAAAAGTTAACAAGACATTTCGAAAAAGAAATGGATGAGCTTCTTGAGTCTAAGAAAAAAGAACATATTATAGAAAAAGAAAATAAAGTTATTGATGAAGCAAAAGAAACAGTTACAAAGATAATTAACCAATTTGAAAAGGAAGAAAAAGAAATAGGACAGGAATTGATTGTTGCTACAGACGAATTAAGAGAAATTGAAAAAAAAGATAACGAACTTATGATTTGTCCATCATGTGGCATAGGTAAACTTGCAATAACTTACTCAAGAAAAAATAAAAAATATTTCATTGCATGTAACGCTTATCCAAACTGCAAAACAACATTCTCACTTCCTCCAAACGGAAACATAAAAAAAGTCGAAGACAAAAATCAAGATGACGGTCTGAAAAAATGCGAACACTGTCAATTTCCGCTTCTTATGACATTAAGATCAGGTAAACGTCCTTGGATATTTTGTTTCAACTCAAATTGCCCATCAAATAAAGCGAGATTAGATGAATACCGAAAACGCCAGCTCGCCACTGCTGAAAGCGATGAATCTTCGGAAGAAGAAAATTAGTCCTATTCTAAAACTTCAAGTGATTTTATAGCTTTAATACTTATAGCAGGAATAGCTGAATTTCTCCAAGTATTATGTATACTTATTACAACACCCGTGTTTATATCTTTTCCTTGACGAGTAAGATATCCTGCAATTTGATAAGGAGGACTAAGTCTTAAAAAATAAGCATCTCTATCAACTTTTATTGAATCTTTCATTGGATGTGTTGAAGGTGTACCAAGAGAATCAATTTCATCTTTGGTTCTAACAATTCCTATTGGTAAATCTGGATGTAGAGAATATGGGGGTGATCGGGGTTTAAATTGAAAATAAACCCAAGATGACTCATATAAATCAACGACCCAGTCGTAGCAGAGCCGCGGGGTATGATTACGTGAAGTCGGTCAAACGAAGTTGATTATTGACTATACCTTGTTCTTCCACATATTTTTTAATTT
>PFCY01000082.1 GCA_002763085.1 Candidatus Pacearchaeota archaeon CG10_big_fil_rev_8_21_14_0_10_32_14
ACAGGGTAAGTAGGTCCCTCAATCCTACTAACCGCATCATCGCAAAGCGAGCACGGGATTCGTCAGGTCCTGTTCCCCTATATGATTATTATAAGGTGCTCGAATATTTAAATGTTTTGTTTATAGATGATAAATATGGGGGATGGGGGAGATGAACGTCTTATTCATCACTCGATCGTGTTCAAAGAATAAAGGCGGGAAAGAAGTTTATAATTATAATCTTGTAAAATCTTTAAAGAAAAACAATACGATTTTTACTATCACTATGGGCGGGGGGAGCATACTTCATCTTCTTTGGTTTTATCCTCATACCTTTCTCAAATCGAGCTATTATCTTCTAACGAAAAAGATTGATGTTATTCATTTTGGAGACGAAACGGAAATCGAGATTTTAGAGAACAACGGAATGTTTGAAGAAAAGGATGATAATTATGAAGATAATAATAGATTTAAATGTGGGGTTTTGGATGGAGAATTGGGAGACAACAATGAAGACAATAATAGATTTAAATGTGAAATGGTGGGGAGGGTGAGATGAAACGAAAAGTCTTAGTTATGGCGTCAACTTTTGCGAGATGGAAAGACGACACGCTTCCGCCCTTTGTTTATGAATTATCTAAAAAACTTACTAGTACATTTGACATAATAGTTCTTGCACCGTCGTATCCGGCCTCTAAAGATTTTGAAACGATGGACAATATGAAAGTATATCGATTTCATTATTTTTTTAAAAAATATGAAAAGCTGGCAGGAAGCGGGGGAATTTTGCCCACTCTAAAAAAGAATAAATGGTATTATTTCCAAGTTCCATTTTTTTTAATGGGAGAGTTTTTTGCACTGAGAAAACGAATCAAAGAAGATAATCCAGATATCATTCATGCTCATTGGATTTTACCGCAAGGATTAATTGCATATTTGAATTATAAAATATCAAGAAAGAAAGTGGGATATGTGGTGACAAGTCATGGAAGTGACATCATGGGTCTTAAAGGATTTTTATTTCTCAAGAAAGCTATACTAAAAAATGCAAAAAAGATTAATGTCGCGAGCAACGCAATTAAAAAAGAAATTCTAGAAAATATAGATTCTTCTTTAACTATTGAGGTAATTCCTATGGGAATAGACACTGATTTATTTAATGAAGACAAAAAAGATATTTCATTGAAGAAGAAAAATAAGATTGATGGACCTTTTTTATTATACGTGGGCAGAATAGCACCGGAAAAAGGAATTGATCTATTGATTGAGGCTATGCCAGAAGTCATAAATAAATTTCCAGAAGTAAAGCTAATGATAATCGGCGAAGGAACAATCAAAGAAGAAATTGTGAATAGAGTAGATGAATTGAATATAAAAAATAAAATCATTTTTATGGGATGGGTTGATAACAAAAAGCTTCCTAAGTATTATGCAACCGCGGACGTTTTTGTTTGTCCGAGTCGGAGGGAGGGTTCCCCTGTTTCTTATATTGAATCTTTAGCTTGTGGAACTCCTCTTGTCGTTGGAGACATTCCCATAAGCAATGAAATAATTAAAAATAAAGAGATGGGACTTGTTGTGAAACATAATCCAGAAGATGTATCAAAAGGAATAATCTCAGTTATATCAATGAAAAATAAAAAACGATTTAATTCAGAAATTAAAAAAAATTACGATCATAAAGTTATTGTAAAAAAGTTTGAGGAGGTTTTGAGATGAAAAAATTAAATGTTTTATTTGTTACACACCATTGGAAAGAAAACTCTCACCATTCTATTTATAGTGGATATCAACGAATTGTAGATTTTTTTCCTAAAGATAAAATTGATGCGACCGTTTTAACGTGGGGTGATGAAAATAAAGTATATGAAAAAGATGGAATAAAAGTTATAATAAAAAAAGTTCCAAAATTTGCTCGATTTTATTTTAAAAGAAATATCCTATCTAATGAAGCGTCAAAACTATCTGGCAATTATGATTTAGTTCATGCTCTCTACGATGATGTTGCACCCGTCAAGTCTAAAGTTAAATTGATATCAACATTTCATACTTTTAAGAATTTGGATAAGGATTCCAAGTATCTTAAATTTCGATTTTTTAGACAGAAAAAAGTATTGAATAAGTCAGATAAGATAATCGTTCTTTCTAAAAATCTAAAAGAAATCTTGTCTAAATACACTAATTCGTCAAAGATAAATGTCGTCCATTATGGAATTGATACAAATTATTTTAAGAGAAAAAAGAAACTATCTGATGAATATGAATCTTTGAAAAAGAATTACAAGAAAATTATCTTATGTATCGGAAATTATGGGACGCAAAAAGAAAAAGTCCTGTCTATCGCCAAGAGTCATAAAGACTTTCTATTCATCATCTTGAATAATAAATGGGAAATTGAAACAAAAGACAATATTCTATTTTATAACCGAGTAGGCGAGGAGAAATTATTAGAATTATATTCATTAGCAGATATTCTATATCGGCCTTTAAAGTTTTCTGCGGGTAACACTTCTATTGTTGAGGGTTTAGCTATGGGACTAAAGATATTCACTAACCCAACCGAGGGTATTAAAGATTATTTGGATAAAACTAATTCAGTTATTATTGAAAACGAAAAAGACTTTGATGAGGCGATAAAAAATGAACTTTCTATTAAAGATGTTAGACCGATTAATGCTAATAATCTTGACTGGAAAATAATCGCGTATAAAACTTACGAACTTTACGAGGAAATATTAAATGAAAATCGGATTAATAACTAATAATTTTGATATCAATAATGCCGGCACTGGTAGATATACTCAAGAATTGATGACTCGTTTGAAGAGCTTAGATAAAGAAAACGATTATATTTTTATCCATACAAACAAAAAATCTTATGGAGAGGATGAGTATAAACTTCCATTTTTCACTTCTATCCCTAAAAAATTAATTTCTGGAACATTTTTATTACCCATCATCTGTAAAAAAGCTAGTATCAATGTATTACACGATCCCGGACAGATATCACCGTTTTTTTTCGGTTACGGCAAAACTAAAAAGATTCTTTCAATACTTGATTTAAGTCAAATAATTTATCCTGAAAATACAACTAGATTGGGATCAATATATTCTAAATTACTACCTTCTGTTTGCAAAAGGTCTGATTTTATAATAACAATTTCAGAAAGCACAAAAAATGATTTAATGAAATATTATGACATTCCTCCTTCAAAAATAAAAGTGATTTATCTCGGCGCAGATGAAAATTATAAGGTTCTTCCAAAGACCAAAATAAATTTCATCTATGATAAATATAAAATTCCAAAAGATTATATCCTCTATGTCGGAACACTCGAACCGAGAAAGAACATTCCAAATCTTCTAAGAGCTTATGCGAAAATAAAATCAGACATCAATCATAAATTAGTCATAACAGGAAAAAAAGGATGGAAGTATAAAGAAATATATGATACGATAGATGAATTAAAATTAGAAAACGATGTAATCTTTACTGGATACGTAGAGGAAGAAGATTTGCCTTCAATTTATAATGGAGCTTCGCTCTTTGTTTACCCTTCTTATTATGAAGGTTTTGGATTACCACCTCTTGAAGCTATGTCTTGTGGTTGTCCTGTTATAACCTCCAATACCTCGTCAATACCTGAAGTTGTCGGAGATGCAGGAATAATGATAAATCCAAATGATGTTGATGAATTAGCAAAACAAATTAAAAGGGTTTTATCCGATAAGAAGTTAAGAGAAAACATGAAACAAAAAGGATTAAAGCAATCAAAGAAATTCTCATGGGAAAAATGCGCGAGAGAACACTTGGAAGTTTATGAGGAGGTAATATAAGATGAAAAAAAATTTAATTGTTTATTTAATATTATTCATTATAGTAATCTTTTATATAATTTTTTCAATTACTAATTCAAGCAACCTAATATTTACTTCAGATGAATTTTCATATGATTTTTTTATAAATGAGTATATTAATAATGATACTTTTTGTTATAAAGAAACTAATGAATTTAAATTTTCAAATCCTTCTTTTATCGGACCTTTTGTATATAATGCTAATGGATGTAATTATCCCAAACACTCATTCATGAGAATAATAATTCTTATACCATTAAAACTCATTCTTGGAGATTTTTTTATTTATTATCCAATCTTATTCGGTATACTTTGCCTTATCTCAATTTATATACTTACTTATGAAATTTCACAAAATGAGTATGCATCAATTTTATCAGTATTAATTTTGGCGACCATGCCATTATTTCTTCATTGGTCTACCTTCTTTTTTATTGATATTCTTAATTTATTTCTCTTCTTAACAGGCATCATATTTTTAATGGATAAAAATAAAAATAACAGTAAAATTTTTATTGCTGGTTTAATGTTTTCAATTCTGGGATTATTAAGGTATTCTGATTTCCTTATTATAATTCCCTCATTATCCTATCTCTTATATAAAAGATGTGCTTTAAAGAAAATATTTATCTTTCTAATACCAGTTTTCATATCAATTGTTTTTATACTTATTATAATAAATACTCCCATAGCAAAAGATTGGGTATTTATTCAAGATCAAACTATTGATAATGGAACATTTCAAAATATATCATTATTCGATTCCTTTAAGAGCTATCTTTCTTTAGAGTCAGAAAATATAAATGCATTAAAGTTAAATCTAATTGGAATTATTTTATTTTTTAAGATTTGGCCAATTATTTTATTTGTTTTTTTAGTTCCAATATATAAAAAAAATATATCTGAGAAAGGATTAATTATATTTATTTTAATTTTATTTATAATCTTTTTTCTTTTTTATGGTAGGGGTAATGTTAGTTATGGATTGGGGAGAGTTTCGCTTCAAACTTCATTCTATAGGTATTTACTTCCATTTTTTGTATTATTAATCCCTTTATTCTCAATAACTATTAGTAAGCTCTTTGAAAAATCGTTTTCTTTAAAAAAACTATTCATTATAATCTCTATAGTATTAATTTCAATATTCTCTATTATTCTACTGATAGATTATCCAGATTATGGAATTAATAAAGTAAATTCCATAAAGAAAAATATTGATGTTAATAAGAAGGATATGGATTTCATTATAAGATCAGAGAATCCAAAGATAATTTTAGTCGATGGACCAAGTTTTCAAATATTTTATCCAGATATTAATGATGTATATTATATTCAACTATACAATCAGTCTCAAAAAGAATTAATATTTAAATTATTTGATGATTCATTGAAGGATAATAATAAAGTTTATTATGTTGGTACGTATTATAGCGGTGGTATTTATTATACACAGAATTTAATATTTGAAGAGGATTTAAAGAGAGAATATAATTTAAATGTAATTTATAGTAATGATTGGACAAAAGTTTTTGAAATAACAAAAAAATAACTCTCTTACTTCCTCATCTCTACAAGCAAGTTCTCCGCCGGAAAGAATCTAAACGGCGTTTCTTCATAAATTATTCTCATCCGCTTATTCAGATTAAAGATCAGTTCAAGTAAATAGTTCCAAAAATAGTAAGGTCTTTTGTAAAAAGTAATTTTGCCTTTTGCTTCACCAAATTCAAAATCAAAATAATAATCTCGACCGTGGCCTTTGACGAAGAAATCAAAAGTCAAAATCGAAAACATCTTTTTGTGCGTCGGGTCTCGGTAGTTATTAGCCGAAGTAAAATGCGGAACTCGTATTTTGAGAACACCGTCTTTTTTTAGAATCCGATGTAAGTCTTTGAGTAACGGAATATAATCAATATGTTCTAAGATATCATTACAAAGTATTTCATCAAACTCGCCCTTCCCAAACGGCAACGGCAATTTTTTCACATCCCAAACCACATCCACCCCATCCAGTTCCGCCACGTCCAAATTAATATATCCTTGTCGTATGTCGTTTCCACAACCGAGATTGAGTTTTTTCATTCTTTTCCTAACGGAAGAGTTATTTTAAATATTTATATATGGGAAAAACGGCTACGAAAAGTTTAAATTCTCGAACCTTCTCTATAATCCATGGAAGAAAGACTATCTGTAAATATTCTTGTACGAGAAGAAGAAATGGAAGGTAAAAAGGTTTTTGTAGTTAATAATGACGAAACTGGAGTAGCTGACTTTGGGGATACACTTGAACAAGCAATAGACAATTTCAGAAAATCTCTTACTATGTATTTAGAAGCTTATCCTGAAAAGAGAAAGATTTTAGTTGACCAAGAAGAAACAGTTTTGGTTTCACAGATATTGCTCTAACTCTTCTTTATCAATTTCTAATTGTCTTATGATGTTGTTATAGATCCATACTGCTAAAATATCTCTATGCGTCGGCACATTTGTTGATTTCTTATTTTTAGGATTTTCAACAATTACACCATGATCCGTTTGTCTTACTAAAATACACCCCATTTTCTCTAATGCTTTCACAACTTTTATTGCTTTAAGATTTCGTCTATTCATCTTTAGATTAGTTTTCAAATACACTCGCATTTAAATATATTATTAAAACAAGTTTTATTCAGTTACAAAGTATTTCGTCAAACTCCCCCTTCCCAAACGGCAAAGGCAATTTATTGATATCCCAAACCACACACCCCTTTTCTCGTTTCAATAATTCTCCGAGACTTCCGGCATTACACCCAACATCAAAAACCGTCTTTTTTCCTGGAACATTATCGTAAACGTGTCGATTTATTGAAGATTCATAGACTTTGTATTTTTCATCGTATTGTTGCTTATTATCCATCAATTTAATAAAAACATCGTATTTTTAAGATTTTGGATGATAGCATTCAACTTCAATATCCTAAAAATCCATTACGAAAATTACCCCTATTTTCATCCGAGAATAGATCATAGAATCATTAATTTTCTAATTAAACCCCTTCCTAGAATGCGAGATATTATGATTATTGTGGCGAAGGTGAAATAATCGTTCGTCTCCGTCTCTCCTCCTAAAATCTCAATAACGAATAACCAAAACATTTATATATTTACACATATTACACATAATATAAATAAATGATAAAATGGTAAATATAACGTTATCTGTTCCAGATGAATTAAAACGAAAGATGGAGAAACATACTATCATCAATTGGAGTGCTGTTGCAAGAGAATCATTTGAAAGGCGAATAAATATCTTAGATAAAATTGAAGAGTTTACAAAAGAAAGTGAATTTACTGATGAAGATGCAATACATCTCGGTAAAAAAGTCAATATGTCTTTAACTCAGAGATTAAGAAACAATAAAAAAAGCAAAAAATGAAAATTGTGATTGATGCAAACGTCATTTTTTCTATATTCATAAAAAATAGCACCAATGCAGAATTATTCTTCAATAAAAATCTTGAATTATATGCGCCGGAATTTATTTTTGAAGAAATAATGAAATATACGAGCGATATTCTTTCAAAAACACATAGAACTAACAAAGATTTTGAAGATATATTAATGAGTCTTAAGGAGTTTGTTACATTTGTTGATGATGACGAGTTAATGGAATATATCGATCAAGCAGAAAAGATATCACCCGATCCAAAAGATGTTACTTATTTTGCACTAGCCATGAAACTAAAAATTCCTTTTTGGAGTAATGATAAAAAATTAAAAAATCAAAGTGAAGTTAAAATATACTCTACATCTGATTTGATTAAAACTTTAGATTAATAGTTTTTCTCTTAAAGTCAAACCGTCCCTTCCAACTCTATCACCCATCAAAACTCAACCAAAAGCTAATCCATTACGAAGATTATCCTACTTTTCATCCCAGAATAGATCATAGAATTATTAATTTTCTATCTAAACCAATTCCTAGAATGCGAGATACTATGATTATTGTAGCTAAGGTGAAATAAAACGGTAACCAAAACTAATTCATGACTACTTTCTTTTCACTTTAGAAACCTTTTCTTCTTTTTTCTTAACTTCTGCATCTAAATCGTCTTTCACTTTTTGAATTTGATTTTTGAGTATGGGAAGATCTTTCTGAATAACTCTCCAAACAATGTCCAAATCTACATTAAAATAAGAATGAGTTATAACATCCCTCATTCCAGCGATATCTTTCCATGGAATCTCTTTATATTGATTTCTAAAAGAATCTGGAATATTCTTTGCCGCTTCTCCAATAATCTCTAAGGCCCTAGTAATTGCAAATTGTTTTAATTCATTACTTGACAATTCATTTTCAGTTAGATCCTTTGAAAACGATTCAATCTTTTTTATACTGTTTAAAATATCATTAATAAATAAGACAATTTCTCTTGTCATATTATACTCACCTCACTCTCTAAAATTCTTTTCTTTAAGTAAGGATGAATATACTTATAGCTGATTAAATCCACCTTCTTTCCAAGTATGTCTTCTAATTCGAGTTTAATGTGAACAAAATCAAGTAGACTCATATCTTTTGTTGGTTGAATTAAAATATCTATATCGCTGTTTTTCTTCTGTTCGCCTCTGGCGTAACTTCCGAATATTCCGGCTCTTGCTATTCCGTATTGTTTCAAAATCTTTCTGATTTTATTTTTTAAATCTTCTATATCGTTTTTCATAGTATATTAGAATCGTTTTAGTATTTAAATTTTCGTCTGATTTACTCAGCTAAAAATTGCTAGCTTCTCAGCCACCACCAAAAACTTTAAATACCATTGTTATAAATATAACTATATGGTTAATAATATAACAATAATAACTTATCTAGAACCCCTCTTATATAATCCGGATTGGATCCATTTATCTGAATTATCAAGAATGTTAAAAATTCCTCATCCGACCTTAAGGCAACATCTAAATCTTTTCGAAAAAAAGGGAATAGTTCGAAAACAGATAAAAGGAAGATTGACTAACTATAAAATCAATTATGACAATCCATTAATTATAGATTATTTAGTCATGATAGAAAAAAATAAGCTCATAAATAAATGTAATAAAGATCTTCTGTTAAAAGAGGTGACTTCATTTTTGCACGGTTTTAACGGTTTTAATAATCCACTTCTTATTTTTGGGTCGGCTGTCAATAATATAAAAACTGCAAACGATATAGATATTCTTTTAATTGGAGATTATAACAAACAATCATTTAATGATTTCCAAAATAAATTTGGAATCAAATTTCATGTCATTTCATTAAAACATTTATCTGATGTTAAATTGACCTTAAAGAAAGAGATAATTGAAAAACATTTAATAATAAGTGATTCTGAAGAGATTATACAATGGATGTTGAAAAATTGAAGTGGTATTCGACAAAAAAGAATGGTCTTAGAATTGAAAAAGAAAATATCAATT
>PFCY01000066.1 GCA_002763085.1 Candidatus Pacearchaeota archaeon CG10_big_fil_rev_8_21_14_0_10_32_14
CTTATGGATTTAGAGACCTCGAATATTTTAAACTGAAGATACTGCAAAGCTGCCATTAAAATTGTTCAGG
This sequence comes from Candidatus Pacearchaeota archaeon CG10_big_fil_rev_8_21_14_0_10_32_14, assembly GCA_002763085.1. Classification (GTDB taxonomy): domain Archaea; phylum Nanobdellota; class Nanobdellia; order Pacearchaeales; family GW2011-AR1; genus PFCY01. Next base: position 71 of record PFCY01000066.1, read on the forward strand.
AATTGGAGAAGAGTCAAATAGATACCCTCTGTGGGGGTGGATTGAATTAGAAAGAGAACATCTTTTAGAAAAATTTCCAAATATAAAAAAAACGTTAAGAGAAATGCCTCAAAAGAATTTGGAGTATTTCTATGGAATTGTAGAAGAATACCAATCCCCAAATTAAAATCTCAAACGCAAACAATAAAAACCCTAACTTTCTCTTGAATTTATGGTTTTCATAAAAGATGTGGTTGCGAGTGTGATACTTGATTCTAGAAAAGAAAAAACAATTCAGATTACAGTGATAACGACTGCTGGTAAATTTACTTCATCTGCTCCTCAAGGAAAGTCGACAGGAAAATTTGAGGTAAAGACTTACAAAAAATCTATTGAAGAAGATATTAAATCATTAAAGAAAATGATGGAGTATTTGGGAGAGGATGATTTTACTGAGTTTGATGATCTGAAAAAAGTTGAAGATATACTTGCTGGACACACTGGAAGCAATACAGTTATAGCTTTTGAATATTCTTTACTGAAAGCAATTGCTAAAGAAAATGGAAAAGAAGTTTGGGAAATTATTTATCCAGATAGCGATAAGAGTAAAATGAAATTTCCTCGTCTTGTTGGGAATTGTATTGGCGGGGGAAAACATACAAGGGGCCTTGGCGAGAGAGAATTAAAACCCGAATTTCAAGAATTTTTATTAATTCCAGATTCTGAAAATGTCTTGAGCTCATGGAATGTTAATAAAACTGCAAGAGCGAATGCAAATGTTATCTTAGGAAAAGTCGACGGGCTTTTCAAATCAAAACCTAACGATGAAAACGCCTGGCAAACTTCACTTGATAATAAAAGAGTTTTGGAAATTGTTGATGATATAAAAGAAGAGGTGATGGATGAGTTTTCAATAAAACTTGACTGCGGACTTGACGTCGCAGCATCATCTTTTTACAGTAGAAAAAAGTATAGATATGGAAATCCAAAATTCGACAGGACAATTGAAGAACAGATAGATTATCTTTCTAATTTAATAAAAAATTTTAGGATATTTTATATTGAAGATCCATTTGATGAAGAAGACTTTGAAAGCTTTGCTGTTTTGCAAAAAAAATTCCCTAAAGCAATGATTGTCGGAGATGATTTGACAGTTACAAATTCTAAGAGACTTGAAAAAGCGATAAAGATGAAATCTATAACTGGAATAATCGTTAAACCTAATCAATGCGGAAGTTTAATTGAAGTAAAGAGAGTCTGCGAGCTTGCTAAAAAAAATAACATAAAAATAATTTTTTCTCATAGAAGCGGCGAGACAACTGAGAATATTTTAGCGGATTTGGCTTTTGGATTTGGGGCTGATTTTTTAAAATGTTCGATTGTTGGAAAAGAAAGAGAAGCTAAGATTGAACGTTTGATTGAGATAAGTAAGAAATTGAATTAAGAAATAGATAATTTTATTGTTTTTTCTAATGGATAAATTTTTCCTCTTGAGTTTTTTTTAGGATCCTGGTGTGGAGTATAATATAGAAATGCAGGAAATAATTCGGCGGCGGTGTTTGGATGGAGTCTTATGCAACCGTGCGAAGCATATTTTCCAATGCTATCTGGAGAATTTGTCGAATGAATTCTTATATTTGAATCTCTTGAAACAGAAAAGTCGTGATCGCCTTGTGCGTTTTCTCTTGAGAGTTCCGACATCCAAAGTCCGTAAGGATTATTTTTTCCAGGTCTTGAAGGTTTATTAGTATCTGCCCAAGAGGGTGGATACCACCAAGGATTTTCTATTATTCTTCTAAGATAAAATTCTCCGGAAGGGGTTGAACGACCTTTTCTTCCAAGAGCAACTTCATCTTCTAATAATAAAATTTGGTTAGATTTGTAAGTTTGAAAAACTCTTAAGAAAGGAATTTTTGATTTGTAAACTTCAATTGATAAATCCATTTCGTCATCAATAAAATTTTGGGGAATTTTAAAACCATCTAGAGTATTGTGACGGGATAAATAATTGACAGCGGATGTGAGAGAATTTCCAAACAAATAGGTCGATGAATCTTCAATAATCATTGTTTGGATATCTTTTCGAGAAAATGTGTTTGCACTTGATGTTTGAAGAATCGATAATGCTATTGCTCCTAATAAAAAATCTCGTCTGTCCATGAATTTATTTAGAGAAAGATTTTATAAGGATTGTGTAATTTTTATGACGTGTGTAGCCTACAGACATATGTCACCGGGTCACACATAATTTTTATGACAGAAACACTTAAAAACTAGGATTTATGAGAGATTATATTATCACGTACTGGCTGAAACAAACCCAGACACACCCGTGAACTTATTATAAAAGCGATTACGCAAACGACAAGTACATCAATATGCTTTGATGTAACATCTACGCCTCGCGAGATTTGAAAATACAATGGCAAATAAAAAAGCAATTGACGAAGTCGATGGAGAAGCTGTAAAATTAGACGAAGTTCCAAGTGAAGAAGAGACTCCTGTAAAAGCTGAGAAGAAATCTAAGAAAACGAAAAATGAAAAGGTTGAAGATGGCTTACTTTCTTTGGAAAAGAAAGTTTCCCAGGAAATCAAAGAAACTAAGAAAGAAGAAAAAACACTTGCTGAAAAAAAGAAAACGCTTCTTGAAAAAGTAAAAAGGCTTAAAGAAAAAGTTTCTGGTGAAAGTGTATCTTCTGAAGAGCTTAAAGAAAAAGTTAAAGAAAAGAAAAAAGATCCTCTGCTTCCTCTTGATGATTATGTTAAATCTGGAATTTATCTTGGAACAAAAGTCGTTACTCCTGATATGAGACCTTACGTCTATAGAAGAAGGGCCGACGGTCTTGCGATTTTCAATACAGATTTGATTGATGATTTTCTTAAAGAAGGGATTGTATATCTATCACAGTTTGAATCTAAAAATATAATTTTAGTTTGTAAAAGACAAGCAGGATGGAAAGCTGCAAAGATGTTTGGAGAATATACTGGAATAAGAGTTTTTGCAAAAAAATATCCTGCGGGGATCTTAACTAATACTGATCTGCCAGACTTCTTTGAAAATGAACTTACAATCATCACGGACGCATGGCTTGATAAAAATGCACTTGCTGATACTCTAAAGGTTCATAAAAAAGTTTTGATGATCTGTGATACTAATAACTTTAGCAAAGGAACAGATAAAATTGTAATTGGAAATAATAAAAGCGCAAAAAGTTTAGGATTAATTTTCTATTTACTTGCAAGAGGATATTGCAAGACGAAAAAACCCGAAGTAGTCGACCATATCCCTGAACTTGATGATTGGATGGATGAATAGTGAGACTTAATTTTGTTATGACTATCCACTAAAGACAATTACCGTTTTTTACATAAATCTTTATAAAGTAAAATCTAAATTTAATAAAATTAAACTAAACTACCGTAAGAGGTGACTATGGACGATTCAGATGATCCCGATATCGAAAAAAATATTCAATGTAGAGAATCATATTGCAAGAGAAAGGCTTATAGGAGTCGTGGGCGGAGTCGGACCAGAGGCGTCGAATAAATTTTGTGAATTCTTAATTAAAAACAAGCGTGCAGGTTCTGATCAAGATCACCTCTTATTTTTGCATTATTGCAATCCGAAAATTCCCGATAGAACAGAATTTATTTTGGGTAAGGGTGAAGATCCGAGACCAGAAATCATAAGAACATGTAAAATACTTCAGGAGGCTGGTTCAAGTTTTTTAGTCATACCTTGTAATACTGCTCATGCTTTTTTAAAAGACATCCAAGAGTCGGTAGATATTCCCATTGTTGATATGACTAAAGTTTTGGTAAAAAAAGTATTAGAAGAATTTCCTCCAATTTCTAAAGTTGGAATACTCGCTACAACAGGAAGTATTAAAGCAGGAATTTATCAAGCATATTTTGAAAATGTAGGAGTGAAAACATTATTGCCTTCAAAAAAGGATCAGGAAGAACTTGTTATGAAAGCAGTTTATGGTATCAATGGAATCAAGGCAGGGAATAAAACTGCTCCAAAAAAACTTCTCATAAAAGCCGCCCAAAAATTGATAGATCAGGGAGCTGAAGCATTGGTTTTGGGCTGCACAGAAATTCCTCTCATCTTAAAGAAAAAAGATTTAGGGGTTAAATTATTTGACCCCATGGAACTTGTGGCTCAAGAGGTCATTGAATACTTGGAGCAGGAACCAATAGAAATGATTACCATCACTTATGAACTCACTAGAGAGAATATCTTCCAAGATAAAGAGGTAATCAAAACATGAGAATAGATATTTTACATCACGATCTCGAACCTACTGAAAAAGCGTTAAGAGAGCTTCTTGATGAAAAAGGAATTGGAGGAAAACTCGTAGACGTTAGAGATGTAAGATTAAATGATTTTTCTATGACTGATTTAGTCTTGAATAGAGTTTATGCTAGTGTAGGAAATAGAGATTATGCGAGTATAACTAGAACGTTAGAATTATTAAAAGAACTCGAAGAGGGGGGGATACCCTGTTTGAATTCATATGAAACTTCGGTTTTCGATTATAATAAATGGGATAGTTATAACGTAATGAAGAGTGAAGGAATTTCTACTCCGGAAACAATGTTTGTAAATTCTAAAAATGGTCTGGATGACTTTTGCAAAACTGTTCTCTTTGAATTTCCGGTAATTGTTAAAAGAAATACGGGAGGTAGAGGTAAAGACATATCAAAAGTAGATTCATACTTGCAATTAATCCAAGATTTGGAAGCGAAGTTTAATTTAGCAGATCGAGAAAGATATGAAGGGGGATTTGTCGTTCAAGAATTTATTCGATCAAACAGAAATCACGATTGCAGGATCGGAATTGTAAACGGGGAGTTTGCGTTTTCCTTTAAGAGAAGCCTTATTTCTCTTAGAGATGGAGACGAACCTTGGCTTGCTTCGGTAAGTATGGGCTCTGATTTTGGATTTTATGAAGTCTCGCAAGACGAAATTAATTTGGCACTTAGAGCAAGTCGAAGCATTGGGGCAAAATTCAATGAAATTGATATGATGTTTGAAAAAGAGGGTCCGTGTATCATTGAACATAACCCTACACCCCAATATATTCTTAGCGACTTAGAAGAGCAAAAGAGGATAAAGACATTTGTAGATACGACGACAGCATATCTTCTTGAGGGGGATAAAAAATTATACGATAAGACTAAAACTCCCGTGGATAAATAATCATTCAGAAACAATATAAAAATGGATTTAAAATCAATACTCAGCGAATGGAAAATTCAAGAATCGATTGGAGAGAATACCCCTTTTCTTGAGTATAAACATGTTCCTTTTCTCGAGGTATTTGGAAGAGATAATATGGGATTTGTCACTTCGGTGGATGTAATAAAAGAATCCAGAACCGGAGAAAGAGCAAGAGTATACAAGATGAATGAGAAATGTGTTTTTTATCCAACCGATTTGAGAGGAATTGAAACAAAATTAGTTTTTGCTGAAGAATTTGATCTCGATAAGGTAGATATTTTTTCTAGAGAAGATTTGATTGAGATCTATAATCATCTCGAATTATTACAAAGAAAGGGAGATATTGGTCTCATTGTAAACTCAAAGAAATCTGCTTTATATGAAGATAAATTATCTTTTATTGAGTTCAGAGAAAAAGGATTTCCGATGATCAACACCTATCACTTTGATAGTTTTTCTGAACTTGAAAGATTTTTAGGGGGGCGTGATGGAAATTTTTTATTAAAACATCGATTTGGACTTGATGGGAGAATGATTTATAGAGGAGATAAGAACTATTTACTTTCATTAAAAGATATTCCCATTGACAAGTACATCCTTCAACCTGAACTTAAGATTGCCAGTGAGAAAAGAATGATCTTCTTTGGAGATGATTTAATTGCGTCAAGAATTATTCTCGATAGAACAAGGCCCTGGGAAACAAAAGGAGAAAGAAGACATGAAACATTGTCCTATCGTCCCACCAAAAAGGAAAAGGATCTTGCTCGGAGATTTTTTAAGTATGTTGATGGAACTGTGGGTTGTGTAGATACTATTCAGTTATATGATGGGAGAGAATATATTTTAGAGTTTAATGGAACAGCAACGGGATATGGATCAAGTGATGGTTATGTTTATGATTGTAATGGGGAAGTTGCCGAAAGATTACGGGATATGATTCATCATGGTTAAATGTTCAATTTACGGGGGATCATACTTCACGAAAAAAAAAGAAATTCAGCAAATCAAAGACAATTTTAAATTGCTTGGTGTTAAAGATTTAGATTTTTGTATTTCAGATAAGAGATATAGAATGAAATGGAACGGGTCGCCTAAACAAAGACTTGAAAATTTCTATAAAGGATATAATTCAAATTCTGATTTTATGATGGCCTCTCAAGGCGGAAGTGGACATTCTCATTTTTTTCAGAAGATTGACTCTCATAAATTGAGAAGAAAGAAGTTATTCTGTGGTTATAGCGATGCTACACTCATGTTATTATATTTAAATCAAAAAAGAGGGATAATTTCTCTTCATGGTCCAAATTCAATTAAAAAATTTGATGAAAAAAGTTTATCTGCACTTAAGACGGCTTTGCAAATGAAAAATTATGGGATAAATTTCTTGGCTAAAAAATCTATGAATGTGAATAATAAAAAGATCGAAGGAATTACTATCGGGGGAAATTTGACCAGGATTAACGAATACCTCATTCATGAGAGAATAGACTTTAGAAATAAAATTGTATTTTTAGAAGACGTTGAGATAAAGAAAGAAGATTTGATGAATCATCTTTTTAATTTAAAAAATTACTCAGCATTTAGTCCAAAGGCAATACTCTTTGGAGATTTGGGGAGGCCTTTAACGGATGAACTTAAAGAATTCATTTTAGAATTATTCGTAGGAATTCCGCTTATTTTTGAGATGCCTTTTGGTCACGTATCACCCAATATCACTATTCCTCTTGGAGTTAAAGGAGTAATTGATGGTAGGAATAATAGAATAACTTTTATTTTTCCTGAGAGTGAGAAAGAGTATAGTGTGAAATTCTAGAGATAATTAAATAATAAGATTATATCCTTCTTTTTCTATTTATTCCTACAGTTATTATTATATTCCTTACATATAATAACATTTATATAAGATTTCTTACAAATATTATCATGATTTCAGAGGAAAATTCTACTTTTAATGAGAATTCTCTAGCTAAAGCTTCAAAGGAAGAATTAATTGATCAAATTTTGAAAGAAGAAGAAATATTTTTTCCGATCGAAATTTTTTCTAGCGATTTATCTCCACTTGAAGCAATTACACTATACTTAAGAGAGAAGAAAAACTTTCGAATAAACAAAATCGCTGAAGCGTTAAACAAAAATTCAGCAGCTATATCATTGGCTTACAAAAATTCTAAGAAAAAAAATGTAAAATTCACTTTTAAAGAAACTCAATTCGAAATTCCTCTTTCTCTATACAGCGATGGAAAAAACGTAAACGCCAGACTGTCTATCTCTGAAATCACAACTCTTTATATGAGAGAGAGGGGGATGAATCTGACGAAGATCGCAAATCTTATGGATAAGAACGTGAAAACCGTCTGGACTTTTTCTAGAAGAGGAATGAATAAATTAAAGACAAAGAGGAGAAGCCCTTATTTTCTGAGAGCTTCTCCTCTTAGAAAGAAGTTAGAGAGAAAATCTAAAGATAAACTTCTAAAAAAACTCGAAGAAGTAAAAAGCAAAAAAGTTCCACTAAGCATTTTTGCTAAAAAACTTTCTCCTCTTGAAGCTCTATCTAAATATCTTTTAGAAAGAGAAAATAAAAGCATAACTGAAATATCAAAATTTCTTGGAAAAAACAAAAGTTCGATTTCTATTGCATACAAAAATAGTAAATCAAAAAAATTATACGTGAGTGAATCAAGTTTTGATATTCCGATTTTATTCTTTTCAAACAATTCTTATCTTTCTCTTAGTGAGGCTGTTACTAAATATCTTGTCGATGATGGAGTTTCTTTCTCCGAAATTGCGGGATTACTAAATGTTGACAATAGAACTGCATGGACATTTTATCATAGAGTCAAATTAAAAATGGAGTCTTATAATGAAAAATAAATTAGAAATAAGTAAGGTATTGAATGTACTATTACTGGTAGTAGTACTTGTGCTTCTTATTACTGGAGTTTATGCGCTGACTGGATCATCAGCAAGTTATACAACATACGGAAAGCTTGATAGTGGGGCTGCAGGAAATTCAACTTCGACGAGTTATACAAATAGATTTATCTCTGGAAATCAGCCTGTGAGTCAATATACTTCAAACAATTATAACGGAAGGCTTGGAGTATTAACGGATAATTATGCTCCTCAAATTACAAAAATAATAAATCCAGGATCAATAAATTTGAATGAAGGTCCATCTGCGACAAACGTGAGCATTAACTTTACAGTTCATGACAGTGATGGCGCGAGTGACTTGAATCTATCCACAATTGTCGCGACAATGTTCAAAAATGGTCAAAGTAATAGAAATAAAATAAATTGTTCACTTATTAATTCGGCAGGAATAGAAGCTAATTATAGTTGTAGAGTTGAAATGTGGTGGTTTGATATAGATGGAGTCTGGAATGTTAATGTGAGCATAAACGATAGTGTAAACAATAAAGCAGTTAACAATACCCTTGCTGTGATAGTTAATACTTTAACCTCGTTTGTCTCTGGTCCAGGGAATATTACTTTCGCAGGATTATCAGCTGGAACATATAATCAGACTGCAACGAATGATCCTATCGTATTGAATAATACTGGAAATCAAAATATAACTGCAGGTCAAGTTTCTGTGAATGCAACTCATTTGCTTGGAGAAGCGAATTCAAATCTTGGAATATGGGCAGGAAACTACAGCGTTGGAATTTCAACTGGAGGTTTAGCTGAATGTAATTATCTTAATTCTGCAACTTCAACGAGAATGAATCAAACTTATGGAAGCTTTACGAATATTAAAAATTCAGTATTACCTCCAGGAAATTATACAATTAATGATGGAACTGCTCAAGAACAATTGTATATGTGCATCTTAGAAATTGGATCTGAACTTAGTCAACAATATTATTCAACAAATAAATCTTGGACAATAAAAATAAATTAACTATTGTTAATAAAAATTTTGAATATTCTGAATAGTGTGCTTAACCGTAATTATGTCAAGATGACAACAAAAGGTTTTGGTGTATGAAAATATACGCAATCAGGGTATATAGCAAAGACTTTAAGTTGAAAGCAATTAAGCACGCAGAAATGAATATCTCGACGGTTCCAGTTGTTGCAGAACTAAAAAAGATTCCTTCAAAAACCCTTTATCGCTGGATCACGAATTATAGAATGTTTGGAGAAAATTCTTTAGAAAATAAAAGACCTGGAACAAAACCAATGCGAATTAATGAGAAATTTGAGGTATTGGTTTTAGAGAAATGGAAAGAAAGAAAAAGAAGTTCTCATAAATTATGGATAGACTTGAAAATGGAAGGTTATGGAGTTTCGCAAAGACAGATTCAGAAGATCTATCAAAAACATGGACTTACAATGAATAAAAGATCAAGACCAAGCCAGATTAAATTTGTAAAATATGAATGACCAAAACCAAATATGCTTTGGCACACTGATTGGACACTCTGCCCATTCACAGGAAGCTATTTAATCGCGTTCATAGATGATCATTCGAGATTTATTGTTCATGCAGAATATTTCAATAATGCCTCGACGGAGAATACAATTATCGCATTTGCTTTAGCAATTAAAAAGTATGGAATACCTGATGCAATCTTAACAGATAATGGTTCACAATTTCATATTCACGGAATGTTTGAAGAGTTCTGCAAATCAAAGAATATTCATCACATTTTGGGAAGAGTTCATCATCCACAGACAAACGGGAAAATAGAAAGGTTGTTCGGAACTTACAAATTAAAATTCAAAGAAGGGCAAGACACCCTCGACTCGTTTGTAAAGTTTTATAATGAAGAGAGACTTCA
>PFCY01000112.1:0-9122 GCA_002763085.1 Candidatus Pacearchaeota archaeon CG10_big_fil_rev_8_21_14_0_10_32_14
CATTTTTATAATCAATCGAGAAATAAATAATTTGCGGAAAGAAACTCACCCCATCTTGAAAGATGGAGATTTCTTTTTAGTAAAGAATCAAAGACATATAAAATTGTTGAAGAATATTATGAAATTATAAAGGAACTGATTACTGCTTTAATGTATGCTGATGGGGTAAAAACATTGAGTCATAAAGTACTTGTAGAATATCTGGAGAAGAATTATAAAGAATTTGATAAATCCCAAATAATCCTTATTGACGATCTGAGGAAATTAAGAAATAATATTGTTTATTATGGACAAAAAGTTGAGAAAGAGTTTCTTATAAATCATGAAAAGGAGATTAAATTGATAATAAATAAACTGCTTCAAGTTTTGAATTTGAAACTTGTGGGAGTAAAATAACAAAATTTTATAAACAAGGACGAATTAAGAATAAAATGAAAGGAAAAAGAGGATTATCTACTGTCGTAACGGTTTTGCTATTTGTCATGCTTACAGTTGTTGCCGTCGTGATTGTTTATGGTGTAGTCAGCAGTTTAATAAATAAAAACATAGATGATACAAAAAAATGCGGTCCGGATACTTTGAATAAATTAACTTTGAATAAAAGATACACTTGTTTTTTTAATGAGACTGAATTGGATGGAGGAGTTAGATTATTACATGACTGTACAATAGATTGTGAACCTCCGCCGGGATATATAGGAAGCTGTAAAAATGTTGGATCTGGAGATTCCCAATGTTATAAAACCAAAGGTTATCAATACGTTTCAATAAATGTTGGAGATATTGAGATAGAAAAAGTAATTGTTGGTTTAAGTGATGGGCTTGATAGTAAAGCGTATGAAATTGTTGCGGGAGCAAATCCGGCTACTAGTTCAGTTTATAATTATGGAGTAGGTCCTACTGATTATGATGGTGTTGAATCTGGACCGCCTAGTGAATTAAAACTTGCGAAGAAACAGGGGAAAACTTATGTTATTCGTTATGATGCTTTGCCGACGGTGAATTATAAACCATCAAAAGTTGTTATATCTCCAGTTATTGGGGGGAAGACTTGTGGAACGGGGGATCAGGTTTTAGAAATACCGTCATGCGATCCTGCTTTTGGATTTCCAGTTAATTACTAACCATAGATTTTTTATATAAGGAAAACATATTTAAATCTCAAGAAACATTCTTAATTAGTAAAAGGGGCCGATGAGAAAATTATTATACAGAACTAAAAAGGGGCAAGTGTGGATTGAGTCTGTGACGTACACTTTAGTTGTTCTTGCATTAATTGGAGCAGTGCTTTTTTTTGTAAAACCAAAACTTGAAGAAATGCAGGATAAGGCGGTTATTGATCAGACGTATGATATGTTGAATTATCTCGATCAAAATATGAATGACGCGGGGCAGGGCGCTCAAGGAAATGTCAGAACGCCCGAGTTTACGATGAAAAGGGGCAAAATTGAAATCTATTTTGAAGATAATACAATAATCTTTACCATCGATAAAGTCAGGATAGAGTATAGTGAGCCTGGAAGAAATGTTAAAGTTGGTGATGTAAATATTTTGACTATAGATAGAGGAAAATATAATACAATTAAAATGAGTATTGATTATAATAATAAATATGATCTTGAAAATGATGTAGGAACAGAAGATAAAATCACAATAACCAAAGCGTCGACGCTACAGAAATTATCTTTTAAGAATTATGGGAAAGATGCGGCAATTCAGAGTTCGACGCAATGTAATCCAGATCCCTGTGTAGAAGATACAATTTTATACACCAGAATTTATTGTGCAGATACAGGAACAAGTGATGAAGCTGTAGAAAATCCAAATGATGATTATTGTTTCACTCAAGACACACGTCCTAATATGAAGGTAAAAGTAATATAAATTCAAAAATCTAAATATATAATAAAAAGTAACCTTTAAAATATACATAATTCATAATATATATAGTAAAATATAATAAAAGATGGCAGTTTTTGGAAAAAGAGAGGCAACCAGCATCGGCAATTATCCGAGAGTAAATATAGATTTTAATCCGCAGATTCCTCCTCTAAAAAAAGAGAAAGATAAAACGAAGATCGATGTTAGATATGGCCTTATTGCACCATTTGCTTTCGCGCATGTATATTGGGATAATAATATTTCTGAAGTCGTTTATGAGATTGAGGAGCCTCAACTAACGGGAGCGGAGAAATCTCAAAGAGAGGTTGTCCGTTCAGCAATGAGAGATTTGATTAATTATGATGTCATAATAAAACGAGATCAAAATTCACTTCTAGAATATATTGATAAGACATTCAAGCTACTTTTGATTGAACTTGGAATAAATATGCCGTATGAAAGTTACAGGAAAATATATTATTATTTAGTCAGAGATTTTATAGGATTTAATGAGGCAGATCCGCTTCTTAAGGATTACTTCGTGGAAGATATTGAATGCAATGGTGCAGCGACGCCAGTTTATGTAATTCATAGAGTTTTTAGAAATATGAAAACTAATTTAGTGTTTCAAGAAATTGAGCCACTTACCAGTTTCGTTGAAAAACTTGCTCAAAGAAGCGGTAAATACATTTCTTATGCTACTCCAATTCTAGATGGAAGTCTGCCGGATGGAAGTAGAGTCAATGCCACATACACCACGGACATCACATCTAGAGGGCCGACATTTACGATAAGAAAGTTTACAAAAACTCCATGGACTCCACCACAACTTTTGGGATTCGGAACTCTGAGTCCAGAGATGCTTGCTTATCTATGGCTTTTAGTTCAGTATAAAATGAATTTACTTCTTGTTGGTGGAACAGCATCGGGAAAAACTACTTTGCTCAATGCGATTGCGTTTTTTATTCCGCCTGAAGCAAGAGTCGTTTCGATTGAAGATACTCGTGAATTAAATCTTTTGAGAGAAAACTGGCTTCCTAGTGTCGTAAGAAGCGCGACTGGAATGGGGAAGGTTGGAGAGATAGATTTGTTCGAATTGCTTAGAGCTTCATTCAGACAAGCGCCAGATTATGTAATAGTCGGAGAAGTCAGAGGTAAAGAAGCGTCTGTTCTTTTCCAGGGAATGGCAAGCGGTCACTCATCGATTTCAACAATTCACGCAGATAGTGTTGATACAGTCATAAAAAGACTTGAGACACCTCCGATTGAACTTTCACCGACACTGCTTAATGTTCTTGATTGTGTTTGTGTAATGACTCACGCAATTGTAAATAAACAAGAAACTAGAAAACTTAGAGAAATTGTAGAGATAACTAATGTCACTCCTGACGGGATTGCGATGACAAATACTCCTTATATGTGGAATGCGTCGGACAATCAGTTTTATTTCAAAAAAACAAGCAAGATTTTTGAAAAGATATCCAAAAGATATGGAATAACAATGGAAGAACTTGATATTGAGTTCAAGAAAAGAGTTATGCTTATTTACAAGATGTATGAGAAAAAAATATTTCAGTTTGAGGATGTCCAGAATTTAGTTAATATGTATTATAAAAAACCACAGGAAGTTCTGGATAAGTTCGATGTTAAGATTGAGAAAACAACAGAAAAATGAACTCTATAAAACATAATATTTAATAACGCTAAATTCTATTAAATCTAATAAAAGGGGATCGAATGTAAAGGATGTTCTAAGATAGGATTATAGAAAATCCGAAGATTTTCGATCCATTTTTAAAAAAACAAAAAAAACAAAAAATGGCTAAAGAAGAAGAAACAATTGAAACAAAAAAACAGGCAAGAATGCTTGAAAAAGATGTCATTAAAAGATTAAAGAAAGTTGAAAAAGAAGTTTCTTCGAAGAAGATAAGAAAGCCAAATCATTATGTTAAGTATGCGAGCAATATGTTTTCTAACACTGCGATGAAACTTAACGATAATAAAATGTTTAAGGATATGAAACAGGACCTAATAAAAGGCAATGTTCCTTTTTTGCCTGTGACATACATCTCGGTAATATTATTGACGACCTTGATTTCTTTTTTTATAGCTTTATTTTTATTCATTTTCTTTTTATTTTTTAATTTTGGGGCGATTGTACCTTTTATAACAATGTCTAAAGAACCAATTTTAGATAGGCTCATTAAAGTCATATGGATTTTACCTGTCATTCCGATTGTGACTTTCATAATGATGTACTTATACCCTTCGATGGAAAGAAAAAGTCTTGAAAATAAAATAAATCACGAACTTCCTTATGTCATGATAAATATGTCAGCGATTTCTGGAAGTATGATAGAGCCATCTAAAATTTTTGACATAATCGTTTCAACTGGAGAATTTCCAAATGTGTCTAATGAGTTTAGAAAAGTTATAAATGAAGTTAATATCCATGGTTTTGATTTAGTTTCTGCACTGCGAGAATCTGCTTCTAATACTGCAAGTAAAAAACTATCTGAATTATACAACGGCCTTGCAACATCAATCACTTCCGGCGGAGATTTACCCAATTTCTTTGAGGAGAGAGCCAAGACTTTTTTATTTGATTACAGGCTAGATAGAGAACATGAAACAAGATCCGCGGAAACGTTTATGGATATTTATATCAGCGTCGTCATTGCGGCTCCGATGATGCTTATGCTCTTACTTATGATGATTCAGCTCGGGGGGATTGGAATTGGGAATTTAAGCACATTTACAATTTCTTTGCTTATGGTTTTGGGGGTCGGGGTATTAAATGTCATATTCATTACTTTTTTGTATCTAAAGCAGGGAGCGAGTTAAAATGGAATTAAAGATAGGGCATTATATTGGAATAGTATTGGGACTGGTTATATTCGGAGTCAGTTTTTTATTTATTGGAACTCCTTGGTTTTTCTTTTTGATTGGAGTGGGTTTAATTGCTGGCTCAACACCGATGGTTATAACTGTAATAATAGAAAACAGGATAGCAGAAGAAAAAGAACAAATGTTTTTAGAATTTGCTCGAAGTCTTGTTGAAAGTGTTAAAACCGGAACGCCGGTCAGTAAAAGTATAATTAATCTGAAGAGCAAGCCTTTCGGAGTCTTAAGTCCGCACGTCGTCAAATTAGCAAATCAAATTTCACTTGGAATTCCTTTCAGTATCGCTCTTCAAACTTTTGCTAAAGATGTAAATAATCATTCAATCTCAAGAAGTTTAACTTTAATAGGACAGGCTGAAAAGGCTGGAGGAAATATTGGGACGATTCTGGAAGCCGTGGCAGAAGCAGTGAGTTTATCAGATAAATTGAAGAAAGAAAGAAAAAGCGCAATTCAAACACTTGTCGCTCAGGGTTATATCATCTTCGTTGTTTTTTTAGGAATAATACTTGTAATGCAATTTAAAATAATTCCATTGCTTGATGGACTAAAGGATGTTCAAGGAGCAAGTGATTTGGGAATTGCGGTTGGAGGTGGAAGTGGAGGAGAGAGTGTTGATTTTGGAACTGCATTTTTATTTTTGCTTTTAATTCAGGGATTTTTTAGCGGGATAACAATTGGATTATTATCGGAGGGGAATATTAAAGCGGGAATTAGGCATTCGTTTGCGTTGATGCTTATGTCATTCATTATTGCGTCTGGAGCGAATATTTTATTTGATCCTTCGAAAAAACCAGAGGAAGTTGCTGCAGTGGCTTCGTTCATGTTTTTATACGTGAAATATAAAATTAAAGGTAAGAAATTTTTTTAGAATGGAACGAGGAAAAAAAGGGAGTTCCCATGTAGGATTCATCTTAAGTTTTGTAATTTTTGTTATGTTTGTAATGTTTATTTTTGTGATCCTTAACGGACAAGATCGCGGAACGAAGAGCGAAAAAGATTTTGTATTAAGTGCGTTGAGTGATAAATTAATTGAGAATGCAACGACGGAGCTGACGAGTGTGAGTTTGAAAGTTAGAGATGGAGATATTAAAGCGAGTGGAGATTGTGATAGTGGAGCAGCGGTTGATAAAATAAAATTTGATAGTTCAAATATTGGAGAGATGGATATGGACTTGGATGGAGATCTTGATGTTGTGGTAAAGAGGGATATTTATTCATCAGATTATAATATTGTGGGCGGTGCTGATAAGAAATTACTTTTGAAATGGAATAACGCCTGGATAGGAAATGAGAGATATTTTAAAATATATAAATCAACTTATTTTTCAACTCCAGGTTATTCTTTTGGTGGAGGTCCTGCCTGCACAGCAACTTCTACTAATAATGTTTATTCTCTTGGTCAGGTTGGAACAAATAAATACGTTTATCTTGGATTAATCGATAACATGGTTACAAAGTATAAAACAGATTATGAAAGTTTGAAGAAAGAGCTTTTTGTTCCGGAGGGAAATGATTTTTATTTTAGATTTGATTATGAAGGGGCTGCAGGTACAACTTTAACTAAAAGTCCTGGAGAAAATTATGCTGGATTAAATGAGCCACCACAAGCGTCGGAAATTTTTTCAGAGAAATATAATGTGCTTTACTTTGATAACCAAGCAATTATAAAACCAGGATACTTTACAATTGAGGTGTGGTAGTGGCTTACTTTCTTTAGACAAGAAAGTTTCCCAGGAAATCAAAGAAACTAAGAGAGGTAGAAAGAAGAAAGCTCTTGGGTAAAGAAGAACTATATGGGTAAAAATTAGAACTAAAAAAGAAAAAGATTATGATAATGGAGAGTTTGTTGATTTCGAAACGAAATAAAAGAGGGTGGATTAGAATAGTCGAGGCTTTTATTGCGATTCTTTTTATTATTGGGGCGTTGCTTATGGTTGTGAACAAAGGATATTTTGGAAAGTCAAATGAAGAAAAAGTTTATCAAATTCAAGCAGAAATTTTAAGAGAGATACAACTTAACGACGAATTTAGAAAAGAAGTTTTAATTGCTGATGATGATACAACTCTGACAAATGATTTAGCAAATGGAATTGAATCTCATAATGGGGAAATCCCTAATTTAGCGGATTTGTCCGACGGGAAAGACTCTACAGAAGGAGGTAAATTTCCTAAAGCAGTTTGGGACATGATAGAAAAAAGAATTTCTGAATTTAATTTACTTGAATGCAGAGCGAAGATTTGTGATTTAGATTTGGCCTGCGGACTTAATGAATATCCAGATAAAAATGTTTATGCTCAACCAGTTTCAATTTCTACGTCGAATACTCAAAATTTGGGACCGGATATTCAGCCAAGACAACTTAAGTTATTTTGTTGGACGAAGTGAAGTAGGGATTACTTATCTAAGATATTTCTTAAAATTGGAAAGATTCTTTTTGTGAATGAAACAACTAAACGAGCGTATTCTTCATCGAGTTTTTTTCCGTAATACGTTATAGAATTTCTGAAATATCTTAAATCATTCAAAAAAGAAACGTCGGAATCATTGAAGTTTAATACTTTCAGGTATGATACTTCTGCTTCATGTGAATAACTTCCCGAGGAAGAATAACCATCTTTATACAGTTTAGCACGAATCATTTCCATGATAATATCGTAACCGTCCTTAATAATTGAGTTTGAGTTCTTGTCATTTATTCCCATCTTGTCGATTCGTTCTATTAATCCATTGTAAGAATTCTGAGATTCTTCTCGTAAAAAAGACGAACGAGAGTTGTCTGGAGATGTTTTTCTTATTATTCCATCTCTCAAATATTCTGGAAATGGTCTAGGAAGATTCATAACTGGACACCTCCACTAATTACAATTCCATTAAGGATATTGTCTTTAAGATGACGATGAATATCTTTAAATGAATCGTAAAAGTTTAGAGAAATTTTTCGTTCTAGAATTTTATCATATATTGAAGTATCAATAGGTTTTTCTTTTCCACCAATTATAGCTATATCTATATCTGATTTTATTGTATCTCCGCCTAAAGAATAACTTCCGAAGAGGATTATCGTCCTACCTGGAAAACTTTCGTGCATAAAATTAGCTAAACCTGACTCATAGAACAATCGTAAATTTTCTACTCGTTTATACTGAATGACTTTGTGGTTTGAGGTATTCAACTCAATCCTATAAGAATTATTCATTTCTTCTTTTTTTATGAGTTTTTCTTTTTCTAGAAGAGGAATTGATTTAGAGATCGCCGTAGGAGAGACGTTTGATATTTTCGCGATTTCTCTAAGAGATAGAGGTTGTCCCACTTTCATGCAGAGAAGTGCAAATATTTCGCGCTGTAATGATGTTAACTTTAGTTTATCTTTGTCCATTATAGTTAACACCTGTAAACTAAAGTTTATAAATGTTTTTGCGGGGACGATGATTATGATCGATTGAAATTGTTAAAGGTTATGAGAGCTTGGAGGATTATTTTGAAAGAAAATAAACTGGGAAGAATAAAGGATTATAAAAAAGTTTAGGGGGAATGAAAAGATTAAATACAACTAAATGTAGCAGAAGTTATTATCTGACCGATTGTTAGATCTTTTAAATCACCATAAGAGGAGTCGACACTATTAGCAGAGCAAGTCTTTCCGGTTCTGTAATTTAGGTGATTAATG
The DNA here is from genome assembly GCA_002763085.1 of Candidatus Pacearchaeota archaeon CG10_big_fil_rev_8_21_14_0_10_32_14. GTDB lineage: Archaea > Nanobdellota > Nanobdellia > Pacearchaeales > GW2011-AR1 > PFCY01. The sequence continues at coordinate 8,454 of PFCY01000112.1, forward strand.
AAAGCTTTTTGTTGATCATTCGCGAAATTTCCTGTGGATATAATCGGATCATTTTTCAAAAATTCTAAGCATGCATTAATGTATTTATTTCCGGTTGTATCACCACTTCCCGAAACGTATTGTAATCCCTCATACCTAATAGTACAGGTTCCACTACCTCCTTGAAGAACAAATAATGGAATTTTTATTGAATCTGTACTAATAAATAATGTTGCGGGACAATTTGTACCATCCTTTTGACAAATTTTAGAATAACTATCTCTTAAACTTGTATCTCCAGTAAATAATCCCTGAACATTCTCAAGGGGGTGTCCTGGATTTGGAACTGCCATATTTGACGGATTTATTAAAACAGCATTCACAACCAATAATCCTCCGACAATTATTAACACTGCTAATATAGAATAGAAATATTTCTTGTTTAAATTAAACGTCACCTTCATTTTTATCTATGATTGTAAGAGATGATGACTTAAAAATGTTTTGTTGTTCGGAGTATCTCCGATACTTATAAAGAAATATAATTTTGATTTTTCCTATCTTAATTTTTGGGGGGATTTGGGGGGTTGGTGGAAGGGTGGGCGAGTGATTTCGTGTTAAGGGTGTAAGTATGGAATTGGTGGGCGAGGTCGCGAGTTCTTCGGCGAAAGCCGAATTATTGTGGGAATC
>PFCY01000112.1:9145-10968 GCA_002763085.1 Candidatus Pacearchaeota archaeon CG10_big_fil_rev_8_21_14_0_10_32_14
GTGGGTTGACCTCTTTCTTCGACTTCAATTTCCCATGTCCCGTCACTCTTTTTACCTAAATATATCCCATCACCACTTGTGCCACCGTTAGAAAAAGCGACACCTTCTCCAAATCCTTGTAATAAACAAATTTTGTGAACACCAATATTTTGTTTTGATGAAGTTAATACAACATAATCTGTTCCAGAAATATAACCGAGAGTATTAAAATCATTTTGTAAATTTGAAGAGATATACCATTTTCGGTTTGGAGGTTTACTGCCCCCAGCTCTATCATTGTCACAAATCCAATTACCGTCTCCGTTTAAATCTGGATCGTTCCATCTAAGCACTTGCAAATTTATACAGTTTAATGGAGGCGAAACTTGTGGTTCTCCCCAATATGTACTTATATCATGTCCGGGAGACGGCCAGTATGATGACCATAACGCATTAACTATAAAACTTCCAAAAAATGCTACAGCTAATAATGTTATAATTAAAAATGCGTGTTTCAATTTTATATTTATTATTTTTTCCATTTTACCAGTTTAAGCATATTCCTCCGAGACTAGACTGACTAATGCTTAGATAATTGTCAGCTCCACAAGTTTGAGACATTTGAATATTGAAGAGGTCGTCTCTTACTTCATGTCCTTTAAATGCCCAAGTTTGCTCATCAGGACCTTTCACACAGGGATATTCATATGCACTTTCTAAAGTACATAAATTAAAACCCTTACATGGATAATTATCAGAAACTCCCCCTACAAAACCAGCTTTTTCAGTACATCCTGGCAAAGTAAAAGAAGATTCATATTCCCAGTTATTTGTATTATAAACATCCAGAATCTTTGAATAACCTCCAATCCAAAAACTTTCAACAACATCTCCTGTAAAATCGTGTCCACATGTCCAATTACCACTTCCAATTTCTATCCATCCATAATTCGTTCCATGAATATCACTCCATTTTAATATAGCTCCATCAAAACATCCCGGTGGAGAAACTTGATCGAAAGTGTGTCCATTTTCTGGAGCAACTCCGGGATTAATAGCATTAACTAATAAAATGCTAAGAATAGAAATAGAAATTAAGGTAAAAATATACAAATATTTCTTTTTCAAATTAAATGTAAATTCATATTTTTTCATTTTAACTCCAATCTAAACAAATTATCTCCACTGTACCTTTATCAGCTTCATTTGTAAAGGAATAACTGCTACTAATTCCCCATTTATATTTCATACCATTTTTTTCGAATGGAATGAGATATGTGTATCCCTCTGCAGGACTATTTCTAAAACTTAAAGAGCATATATCATGTTCTCCAGGAACATAACGACCCAAGAAATGCTCAAGATCCGGCGGCGAAGAAGTTGTTGGGTCTAATAATCCTGAAAAATAAAGTTTAGGAAATTCTTTATAGTTTTCACTTGTAACTTGCCACATACTAACTTTTGGATTTCCCCACCCATTTCCAGTTCCAGTTGAATCATCTTTACATCTCCATTCTCCATCCAGTGTATCCTTTACGTGCCATTCTAAAACTTGCCCATTTTGACAACCTATTGGAGGAGCAATCTCTTCTATTTTATGTCCTGGAAAAGGAGGATTGTTATAAGTCACTGCGGAAATAAAATAAAACCCACTTATTAAAATAATAACTCCGAAAGTCAATGATAATAAAATTAATGCATTTCTTTCTATCACCACTTTTAATTTCATTCGGATAAATAGATAATATGATTTAAATATCTTTCGGGCATGTAAAGTAAACCCTCTAACTTAACATGGTTTACAACCGAAAATTAGTTCATTTCTAATTACTTCAATAATTAAA
>PFCY01000041.1 GCA_002763085.1 Candidatus Pacearchaeota archaeon CG10_big_fil_rev_8_21_14_0_10_32_14
AAATTTCTTCACTTCTTCCATGTTAATATTACTCTTTCCCATCTTTTAATTATTTGTATTTGATAACTCAATAAGTGAAAGCCACTTATTAGGATTGTTTAATTTTTCTTTAAGTTCAGGAATAGCCAACTCGTAAGGGCATCTTTTAAGAGTTTGATGTTTGGTTATAAAATTATAATAAATCTCTAAACCTTTCATAATAGCATTTGCAGATTCAATAGAGCCGTGAAATCCACGAAAAGTTTTAGTTCTTTGTCTTATGTTATTATGTAATCGCTCAATCATAATATTAAATCCCTCGCCCTTTGAAGCATTAACTCTATTGTGTGTAACTCCATATTTTTTAGTGTTTGATTTCTCAATTAGAGTAAAGGTTTTCTGAATAGCATAAGGATAAGCAGTTAATCCGTCAGTTGTAACGACTTTAACTTGTTCTTCGGTTTTGTCTTTTGCTCTTTTAAGAACTTGTTTTATTTCTTCTTGCTCTCTACCCCTTACAAACTCAGAAGAAACCATAAAACGAGTTTTACTATCTATGCAGTCAATAAACCAATTTTTATCTACCCCTTTTCTGTTTGGGTATTTTCTTCTTGAATATTCCATTTCATCAAGCTGTATTTCTTGCCCGACTTTTAGTTTAAGATTATCTGTGAATTGAGAAATCTTTTTTGAATATTTTATAATCCATTTGTAAATAGATTTATGTGAAGCATTATGAGGATAAAATGCTTTAAGATGTTCTTGGACTTTTCTTGTTGAAACTCCACGATAAAATAAATCAATAGAAAGAGTAATCTTCTTTTCATTATTTCTCATTCTGTAAAAACCATTTCTTTCAATAAACTTCTTATTGCAGTTCTTACAGAAATATCTTTGCTGTTTTCCGTGTGCTTTTGTTTGGAAAGTTCCTCGTTTAACTATACTCTCGCTTTTGCAGTGAGGACATTTTGTTTTTATATTCTGTACCATAATATATTTAGGTACCACCCATTTATATATCTTTCGGTACCATAATATTAAACTAAAGTTTTATAAAGGTATAATTATCAGTTATACCATAGGTTCTACCATGAAAGTACAAAAAAGAAGGTGGGGAGAAATTACCCTCAAAAAACAAGGAGAAGGAAAGAATATTTTTGATAAAACGAAATCTTTTAGTATTGAACAAACGGAAACAAATTATACTATGGAAGAATATTTAGAAATACTGAAGATAGCAACAGATTTAACTAATAAAATTTCATTTAAAGAGCTAAAAGAAATATTAAATAAAAATGGTTGAAATCTTTTTAATGATAGAAATTATTTTGAAATGGGTATTTGGAGTATTTTTAATCTATATGATTTCATTATTTATTCATCATTTTTTAGATAAGGTAATAAAAAGGGGAAGATTAGATAATCTGATTCTGTACAGACTAACTTCTAAATCTCCTCTTGCTTCTACTAAAGTTATATTAGAAACAGAGAAAAGACCAAAAATTAATGATATTCAGAAAAAGATTGAAAAAGTTTTTGAAAATAAACGATTTGATGAGAATAAGATAATTAATCAATCAAATTATCAATTTAAAATTAAGGGGTATCCAACAGCATTTAGAATTAGAATTACTGAGGGAGATACTAAAAATCCCTTCACCATAACATTAGAAACAATAAATGAAGATAAAATACCTTTCTTTTTAAAAGGATATTTTTTAGACACAATTAATATCCTTGAAGAAACAATAAACGAATTAAAGGAATTAAAATTAAAAACTATTGCTGTAACATTAAGAGTTTATTCTTTACTTGGAAAAGAAGAGAATATAACCTGTACTTATCTGGGAAACTCAATAGGCACAAATACTATCTCTATAGGAGATAAAAATTTTACTAAAATAGAACCTTTAGTTAAAGAATGTTTAAGAATTTGGAGAAATAATTTTATTTAACTATATGGCTTTATCTCTTCCCAAATTTTCAAGAATATTCTTAATGCCACGGTTCTATCTTGTTTATAAGTCAAAAAAGTAACTTTCCCATCAGGGTAGATTAAAACTTTAAATTCTAATCCATCTTTTTCAATTATAATGTCTATATGTTGTTTTTCAATAATTTCACATCCTTTTATATGTCTATTTTCCTCTAAGTCAAGTCCACTAAAATTTGTTAATCTTACTTTAGTTCCATCATTATCTATAAAACCAGTTCCAATAGAACGAAATTTGTTTTTCTTTTTTATGTCTTCTTCTAATTTCTTTAAGTCTATTTCTAATAATTCTATTTTATCATCTTCTCCAAATAATACTCTTGATATAAAACTTGAAACCCAACCAGCACCAGAACCTTCAACATAAATCTCATCTGAATCCATTTTAAAATAAGCATACTCTTCTTCCCAAATCTGTTCTGTGTCTTCAATAGGAACTACTGAATCATTTTCTACTTTATATGTTTTATAGGGTCTTGTTACTATTTTTCCAATTCTGAATATTTTATATTTTTTAGTTCCTTCAATTATTCCTTCTCTAAATAAGGATACTTCTGTGGGATTCTCTTTATTATCAAAGTGATTAACTAATTTTTTAACTATCTCCTCTGTTATCTTTTCCTGAGATTGATAGAATCGTAAAGATAGTGACATAAAAAATATAGTAAATAAGTGAATTTAAACTTATTCTTTCTCAATAATAATCTTTTCTTTCTCTGCTTTTGCCTTTAATTCTTTTCCTAAAAGTTTAGAATCTTCAACAACTTCTTTTGGCAGATTAAGAAGATATTTTGAATATTCTTTATCACCTACTTTTTTAGACATTGCTGTTATTATTTTCATTCTGAAATATTTAAGGTACCGATTACTTTTAAATGTTTCTGTACCTTAATTTTTCTAACCGATTTGTTGCTAAATCGCAATATTCTTTTTCTATTTCAAAACCAATAAATTTTCTGTTAGTTAAAAAACAAGCAAGGGCAGTACTTCCTGAACCAATAAAAGGGTCTAAAATTATATCATTTTCTTTTGAAAACATTTTTAACAATTCAGAAATAAATTGTTTTGGTTTTGGAGTTGGATGATTAATAAAACCCTCATCTGGTTCCACCATCTTAGAAGGAGAATCATTAAATATATCTTTATTCCATTTTATAATTTTTGGATTTCCCTTTTTAAAAACCAAACAAGACATATATTTACTAAATCCTATTGGAGAACGGACACTCCCAAGAGGACAATTTAAAATAAATTGCCAATGATAAACAAAAGGATTTTTCTTAAAAATTTCTGGAAGAAGTTTTGTACTAAAAAAGGTTATAAAAAACCCATTTTCTTTCAAAACTCTATAACATTCTGGAAGAAGGTAATAAAAGGTTTCTAAATCTGAACTATTTTTTATTCCCTCTTTTTTAATTCCATAAGGTGGGTCTGTGAGAATTAAATCTATACTTTCGTTTGGTAAGTCTTTAATCAAATTAAGTGCATCTCCACAAACGATTTGATTTATCCACTCTTTTATCATAGATTTCTAAGGAAAAAAGATTATAAAAAATCTCTCACTTGGCAAGAAAAAGACCAATTAAGGTAACAAAGAACCAGATAAGTAAAATTTATAAACCACTCATTTTAAATAATATAACTGCTTCTAGTAAATTAGGAGTAGTAGGAACTAAATACGCTTAACGACTTTCGTCGGAGGCAACTTAAAAAGTCGTCCATCCGCATCGAGAGGGAAGATTAAGCGAAGGAAACCGTAGGTGTCCTCGCAAAATGATTTTCATAATAAAAGTTACAACGAATAAAGAAGAACGAGCTCTTGATTTAATAGCAGAGCATGCAATTAAAAAACAACTGAATGTATACACTGTCTCTCGTCCAAATGGGCTTAGAGGATATATCTTGCTCGAGGCTGAAGATAGAGAATCTGCCGAAGAAGCAGCATTTAATTTGCCTTACGTCAAAGGAATAATCGGAAAAACAATTTCTTATGATGAAGTAAAAGCTATGCTTGAACCATCAGTAGAAACTATCAACATCAATGAAGGTGACATAGTTGAAATTATATCTGAACCATTTAAAAAAGAAAAAGCAAAAGTTTTAAGAATAGACAAACAGAAAGAAGAGGTAACGGTTAGTTTGCTTGGAGCAGTTGTTCCACTTCCCGTAACAATTAAATTAGATAATGTTAGAGTTATTCGAAGAGAAGACGAAGAAGAGAACACAAGATAATTATAGGATTTTAAAATGATAATAAAAATTTTAGCCGACGGTGGAAATATGTCTCCAGGTCCAGCCCTAAGTCAAAAACTTGGACCAGCAGGGATCAACATGGGGCAAGTAATTGCTAAAGTTAATGATTCTACTAAAGATTTCAAAGGGATGAAAGTTCCTATCGAACTTCATATAAATCCCTCGACAAAACAATTTGAGGTTCAAGTTTTCTCTCCTCCTGTTTCAGGATTATTAAAAAAAGAGTTAGGAATTCCAAAAGGTTCAGGTCTTCAGGTGAAAGAGAAAGTTGCAAATGCTTCAATAGAGCAAATAATTTTTATTGCAAAAACAAAAATGCCAAATCTTTTATGCAAAGATTTGAAATCCGCAGTTAAAACTGTTGCAGGAACTTGCACATCTCTTGGAATTTTAATAGAGAATAAAATGCCTCTTGAAGTGATAAAAGAAATTGATGCAGGTAAATATGATAAGGAAATTTCTCAAGAAAAAACTCAAACTTCTCCAGATAAGAAAAAAGATTTACTCGATTATTTTAACCAACTTAAAGCTAAACAAGAACAAATTAAGAAGCAAGAAGCAAGTGCTGCAGAAGAAGCATCAAAAGCTGCAGCTGAAGCTCCTGCGGCCGCACCATCAGCGACGGCTAAAGTCGCACCAATTGCAACTGCCACAAAGGCGCCTGCTTCAAAAAAATCAGCAGGTAAAAAATAATTGAAAGTTTTATAAATACGTCCTCACCTTCATTTCAATAAGGGGATGTGGGGTAGCCTGGTAGCCTTTCAGGTTTGGGACCTGACGACCCCGGTTCAAATCCGGGCATCCCCATCGAGCGATTTCGTGGTAAGGGTGTAAGGTGGGGAGGTGTGCGGGATCGCGAGCAAGTTAGAATAATATTCATTAAAATGCCAAGCAAATCAAAAAAAACAAGAGCATCCGGTCGATTCGGAGCTAGATATGGAAAACGAGTCAGAGACAAATTCGCCGACGTAGAAAGCAAACAAAGAGTTAAACAGAAATGTCCTTTTTGCTCAAAGCTCGGCGTAAAAAGAAAAGCTAAAGGTATATGGAATTGTGCAAGATGCGGAAAAACTTTTGCATCAAATACATATTATTTAAACTAAGATAAATTTATAACCCAACAAAAATAACAATTAAAATGGCTGTATATAAATGTTTCAAATGTGGAAAGAAAATTCAAAGCAATAAGCTCGATGCTAGATTCATCTGTCCTTTTTGTAATAGCAAAATATTCTACAAGCCTAGAACTCATTCAAGAAAATTAAAGGCTATTTAAAATGGCAAAAGATTCTGATAAAACTAAAGATTTTGAGGAACTCCAGATCATCCAGCAGAATCTTCAAAATATTTTAATGCAAAAACAGGCATTTCAATACGAACTCACCGAGACTGAATCTGCACTGAATGAAATAAAAAATTCTAAAGACGACGTCTATAAAATCGTTGGACAGCTTATGTTAAGATCTCCTAAAGACTCAATAGTTGAAGAATTATCAAATAGAGAGAAACTTCTTAAGATAAGACTTGAATCTTTGCAAAAACAAGAAGATAAATTGAGTAATAAGCTTCAAGAACTCCAAGAAAAATTAATGTAACGATTTATACAATCTTATCATTTAAATTACGAAATCTTTATAAATCACCTATCTATCTATTTTTATGGTTTTCAAATCAATAAAAGAGAGTTTATCTCGACTGACGGGGGGAGACGATACTTCTGGAGAATATATTGAGATTGATTTAGAACAAGACAAAAAAGACAATAAAGTTGTTGTCAAACTTTTCTTCTTAAAGACATATGAAGACGTCAACGAAGTTCTCAACGCTTTAAGAGAAGGTTATACTATTACCTTAGTTGATATCAAAACATTAAGACAAAAAGATTCTATTGAATTGAAGAGAGCTGTTTCAAAGATAAAGAAGACAGTCGATGCTCTCGAGGGAAGTATTGCAGGATTCGGAGAGAACATAATTGTCGCAACTCCATCTTTCGCAAAGATACACAAAGAATTATTAAAACCAACAAAAGATCAAAAATCAAACAAGTTTGATATGTAATTAATTTTTTTTCTATAATCTTTCTTCAATAATTTAATCTTAAAGAATTTCTAAACATTAGCAATACTAAACACTGTTTTTAATGCAACAATTATTGTAGCCGGTGCAAATAACGCAATCAAAGATCCAAAAACGCTTCTGACTATCTCTCCTACACCCGCTCCTATAATAGAAGAGCTAACTCCTTGCATTCCAAAATTACTCACAACAACTAAAACCGCTCCTGCAATCATAAATGTCTGTGAATCTTTTCCTCCAACATTCATCCATCCAACTATTATGCCTAATATTACTAGCGAACCATAAATGGCAGGATAAACCGCACTATTAATAGTAGATAATTCAGGAAATGCCCTTCTAAGCCACGTAGATGTAATCAATCCTATTACTATAGCAAGAATGACCCCTAACAGAAAAGCATAAGCCCCAAGTGTATTTTCTCTTGATTTTAACGGCATTTTTAACAATAAACCTTACCTATTGATATATTTAAATTTTTTTAAAAGTGAGACGTCCTCATTTTAATTGGTTTTAGAAATCCCTCCTCAAACCATTATAGGTCGCATCACGAAAGTTTATACATTTACATTAAAACATCGACGCTATAACCCAACCCAAATTTTTTTAAAGTCTCATCACAAAATAAACATATTCTCAAAAATAGAAATATTTATAAACCATAGTTACTCCGGAATGACTACAAAAATGAAAACAAAATCATTAACAATTATGAGTTTAAGCATTTTATCGTTGGTAATTATCGCTTCTTTAGTAAGCGCGTCTTCATTCACTGTCGCACCAGCTACATTAAGTTTTGATTCAAGTTCATCTAAAACTTTTACAATTACTAATCCTACACCTTTAACTCCAATAAATGTAGATTTTCCTTCAACAATATCAATAGAAGGGGAAAATGGATACGTTGTTATTTTTGATGTGACTGGAACAAAAACAAATATAGGCGCATCATCTATTATAACAATTGATCCACAAACATCAATAGATTTATCTAAATTTAACTTAGGAGAATCTTACACTTCTGAATTGATAGTTTCATCAGGCGCTGATACAAGGACTATACTTGTTGAAATAAACTCAAACAATTATTGTGATGTGACAAATAACGGTGAAATAGACTTATCAATAGAAAACCTAAATGTAAATGGATTTAGCGAAGACGATAATGAATGGTATCCTCGCGATGAAGTCGAAGTCGAAGTCACAGTTGATAACAACGGAAAAGAAAAAATTAACAACATCCAAGTTGAATGGTGCTTATTTGATAACGAAAACAAAAACTGTGTTGCTGAAGATTCAGAAAAAGATTTTGATGTTAAAGATGGAGATGATAAAACAATTACATTCACATTCACAGTAGATCCAAAAGACCTTGAATCTGATGTTACAGATTATACTCTATATGTAAGAGCTACAGGTGAAGTTGCAGCTGGAACTTACGATGGTGAAGATTCTTGCGCAAGCGATTCTGAAGGCATAGAAATGAAATTAAGTGATGATTTTGTTATATTGACTAATATTAAAACCGAACCTACTCCTGTAGCATGCGGAAATCAAGCAACAATAACTGCTGACGTTTGGAACATAGGAAATAGCGATGAAGACGATGTGACTGCAGAACTTAGAATAAACGATCCACAATTAAAATTATCTCAATCACAAAGCATAGGATCAATAGATTCATTAAAAAAAGATCATGTCGCATTTATATTAGATATCCCTAAAGAGACTAAAGAAAAGACTTACACTGTATCTATATATGTGACTGATGACAATGGAGATATATTCGAAAACGATGATGACGGCAAAGCCACATTCTCAACACAATTACAAGTTGAAGGAAGTTGCGGTCCGGTCGTTAAAGAAACTAGAGTTATCGTAGCACCAGTTCTTGAATCTGGCGGTAAAGCTGGAGAAGAATTAGTAGTCAAAGTTGGAGTCACAAACTCTGGAAATGAAGCATCTACATTTAATGTGGACGTTTCTGGTTTTGATGATTGGGCTACAGGTGATTATTCTCCTAAAACTCTTACTCTTAATGCAGGTCAATCAGGAGACGTTACAGTAACATTAACTCCAAATAAAGATGCTGTCGGAAAACAAAATTTCAATGTTGAAATTCAAGCATCTGGAAGTACTGCTCCTGCAAGAAAAACTGTTGAACTTGAAATAACAAAAGCATCTGGGGGAATAAAACTACCTGGAATCAAAGCAGGATCATTCATCAGTAAAGATAATTGGTATCTTTGGGGAATAGGATTGCTTAATGTTGTTCTTGTAGTTATCATAATTGTAGTTGCAGTTAGAGTTGCAAGAAGTTAATATTATTTTTATTTTAAAAATGGTTAAAGGAAAAAATGGAAAAAAGTCTGGAAAGGAAAAAATTCTTAGAGTTGTAAGAAGTGATGATCGTGATAATAACTTGAATATAGGTGATGTTGTTCAAAGTGAATTTTTTGTTAAAGCATGTAAAGGATATGGTGGTGGTGATACAAGAAATACTTATAGAGTAGATGCAACGATAATGCCTGATCATTATATTGAAGGAATTAGAAGAGGATCAGGACCAGAATACTTGTCGATAGATAAATCTAGAA
>PFCY01000090.1 GCA_002763085.1 Candidatus Pacearchaeota archaeon CG10_big_fil_rev_8_21_14_0_10_32_14
ACCTTCAAAAAACTTGCGTGCAACACCTCGTATCATTAACACCGTCGTAGTTTAGCTAATTTTTAAGCTTTTTTGGTGCTAAAATGCACTAATCACCTTGTTTCTAATCAATCGTAACTTTTATAAAATGGTTTTCCCTTAAGAATAAAATGCAAAAGAGGGTAAAGAATTTTCTAAAAGATAATAGGGGATTATCTGAAGTTGTTACGACTTTGATTATGGTCTTGCTTGTTATTGTTGCGTTAATGATTGTTTGGGGCGTTGTTGCGAATTTACTTAATTCTAAAAAAGGAGATATTGAAAGCACAAATATTTTTTTGAGTACAGAAGTTTTGTCTGTGACTGCTGGAACTAATCCAAATACTGTTAATATTGTGGCTAAACGAAATCCTGGAGAAGGAAGTGTTACAGGCGTTAAATTTTTATTGTCCGATGGAACAAACACATTCACAACACCAGTTAAATCTGCAATAGGAGAATTTGAAACAAAAACTTATACTGATGTAGAAAAGGGATCACTTGGTGCAATAAAATCCGCAACATTAATTCCGGTAATAGGAACTTCCTCCGGAGATAAAAATAGTAAAACAACTTCAACAAAAACTTTAACTTACGACGAAACAATAGGAACAATAAATAGTGATTTGATTGCATGGTGGAAGTTTGAAGGTGATGCTAAGGATAGTAGTGGGAATACGTTAGATGGAAGTTGTACAGTGGGATCTACTTGTCCAAGCTATGTATCTGGAATCAAAGGACAGGCAGCTAATTTCGATGGAGTTAATGATGCGTTAAATGTGCCTATTACTCGTCCTAATTTCAATAAGTTAAGTATACCTGATGATGTGACAATTCTTATGTGGTTAAATATTAATTCTATTTCTACTGGTTATTCAACATATTTAATAGACAAAGGAACTACTTATTGGGGAACGTTTGGAAATTCAAATTATGAATTATACTTTTTTCAATCATTGGGAGGTTCAAGTAAACAAAAGGTGAGAATGTATTCTTATACTACACTTCCTGCTCCAGCATATGGGATTGATACCTCTGCTCCATCCGACGTTATCCCTTTAAACTCTTGGCAACATATAGGATGGAGTTTTGATAAGGATACAGGCGGTGGTTTATTATATGTTAATGGAGCTCCAAAGCCGCCTAAATCTGCAAATGGAAGAACATTAAACACAAACAATTTACCTCTTTATATTGGAAGTAACCTCCCACTCGACGGTCAGCTCGATGAAGTAATGATTTTCAATCGAGCATTAACACCTGCAGAAATAAAATCAATTTATGAAGCAAGCAAATAATTATTTTTTATATACACTCAATTGCAAGACAATTTCATTTCATCAAAACTTTTAAATAACGTTATTTCTTATCTATTTCAGTGTAGGGTAAATACAAAAGAGGAAGATGGCTTATAAGAAATATATCAGAAAAAATGGGAAATTATATGGCCCATATACTTATCACTCTAGAAGAGTTGATGGAAAAGTCGTCTCAGAATATCACGGTAAAGACGAAAAAAGTTACCTTAATAAATATCAAGTTCCAAAAATTAATTTATCAAAAAATTTAGTTTTAATTGTCATAGGAGCATTATTTCTTATTACTATAGGATTATTCGTTTATAACATTTCTATTAAAAATTTAACAGGAAATGTTGCATTAGACTTACAGACAAAATACTCAGAAAACGAAAACCTCCAAGGAAACTTCATTCTCAAACTAAAAGAAGGAGAATTTGTGCCAGCGAATTCTAAGATAATTATTGATACATCTTCACAAAAATATGAGTATATTTTATCCGATTTAGTTGCCAATAATGTATCAACAGGAAATTTTTATATCGAAAATTCACAAATTTCCGGCGCCGGATCGGGCTTTGGAAAGGAAGGCGTTAAGAAAATCCCCCAAGAATTAACATTTACAATAAAAATTTCGTCTCAAAAAAAATCCGAGGATAAAACAGACACAAAACCGAACGCCAATGATTCTCCTAATGAAACACAAAGTAATGATCAACCAGTATCTGATACACCCGCAGACAACGAAACTGCTCAACCAGTTGACACTGTAAACGATGAAACAACTAACTCTGATGAAACTGTAAATGATATACCTCAAGATAATACTCAAACTACCACAGATACAACAGGAAATACTGATCAACCCACAAATAACGCAGAATCTCAACCAGCGTCTGATACAACCGGAAACTCAAATGGTAATTCAGATAATTCTCCCGCATCAGATTCAACAGGAAACTCAAATGGTAATTCAGATAATTCTCCTTCATCAGATACAACAATAACTGGAAATATCGTCGGAGGATTTTTAAGAAGTGTTTCAAATTTCTTTTTAGGACTTAATCCATCAAGGGGTTTGACGGGCCAAGTTTCTTTAGAATTGCAGGACACTATTGACGGCGAAACGTCATCTCAAAATTCTTTCACTTACACATTAGAAGATGGTCAAATTGCTACATTAAAGGAAGGTAGCGTAAAATTAAAATCTTCGGGAGAATCCATTTCTGATAATGATATTTCCCTTAAACAAAACGGTAATGAAGTGACAATTACAACTGATTATTCTTCTTCCGAAAAAGGATATGGATCAGACTACATAACTGAAAATATTGGTGAAGAGTTGACAGTTGATCTAGAATCTCTTAATATTCCTGCAGAAAAAGGAAAATTAACAATTTCCGTCAACCATGAAGATCAATCCATAGTCTCAGTTTCAAAAGAACTCAACGTACAAGGAAAAATAGAGATTACATCGAATGAAACTCAAGTGATTGTAGACCAAAACTCATTCGGATTGACTCCCGGAGAAAGTGAAATTCTTTCATCAACTTTTGAAAATCTCACAATTAAAACAACAAAAGCAATTTCCGAAAATGACCGCCTTAAATTAAGGTATCAATTAAATAAATACTGGATTGAATATTCATATAACTACGACGGAGATTTATCAAAGATATCAGATTTAATTGAAAGGGACAAGTCCAGATGGCTTAAGGATATTGCTCAAGAATTAATAAAAAAACAATCTAAATCCTCTCCTGAAAATATTGATGGTCTTTTAGAAAATGAATTCAATCTTTCATCAATAAAAACAGTAACAATAATTACTGATGGATCAAATGCTACAACTGAAGATAATATAGTTGAAAATACAAATGAAACACAAGATGAGGCGATTGTATCAGAAAATATCACAACTCAATCTACGAACAACGCAACTCTAAAGGGTAATGAAACAATAATAACTGAGGATCAAGAAGTAGCTGAAAATAATTCTGTCAAAGAAGTCAATGTAAGTTCTTAATATTATCAAAAGACTTCTCAAAACATTTATATACACTAATAATTATCAGTAGTAATATATACTAGTGTATAGTTAGAAAAATGGGAAAACTAAATAAAGTTATATCTAAAATAAAAAAAATTCTAGCCGTTGATACTCGGGGATTGACAATACAGGAATTATCTAATCAAATTAAAACAACGAGAATTACCACCTCAATTGCTCTTGCAAAATTAGAAGGAGAGGGAACAATAAATGTAAGGATCATTGGAAATTGTAAATTGCATTATCTTAAAACAAAATGAAGAACAAAACTCTGATTATACTGATGGTTGTTTGTACAATCTTACTTTTAGACCTAGTCCCAGCCCCATTAGGAACCTCTACAAATTATGATCTTTTTAGCAAATATGATTATGGTGGAACGGGTAACACGAGCACTTCAAGTTATTCTCAAAGATATATTTCAGGTTTTGAACCCGTCTCTCAATATTCAAGTTCAAGTTTTGGAGGAAGACTAGGAATTATGGGAACCGATTTTGCCGATTCAATAATAAATTTAACATATCCATTGAATAACGGCATATTTGCAAGAGGTAATGAGAGTTACTCTGGAGAAGATGATTTAGGGATTATTTCAAATACAATAATATTAAGAGCAAAAATTTATGATAAAGCAACATCGACGGGAATATCTGATCAGACTTGTTACTTTTACGACAATCTGACGTTATTAGGAAGCTCGTCGTCAAATTCTTCCGGAGACTGCATATTTACCTATTACAAATCAGCGCAATCTCTTATAGACAAATTAATTTTCGTAAATTACACTTATAACTCGGGGGCTAAATTAATAAATGAATCACAAGTGAACATTTCATTAGAAAAATACGTGATGACTTTAACTGAAGGAGGAACGCATTCTAACGGAAAATATTACAATGGGGAATTAGCATCTTTAACAATAACCGTAAGAAAATCTAACACAACAGACACAAGCGTCCTTTATGATGTTGGAAACATTACTGCAGACGCATTGAATAGTGCAGGAACACTGCGTGGAACATTGATATATCCAATCAATATAACTAGATCTAGTAAAGGAATATACACAACAAGCATAAACGTCACTTACGGAGCCGGTTCAGATGCATTCATAAAATGGAATATAAAGATTAGCGATGATAATTCAACATTCATTGGTTCAGCTCTTCACGCAGATATAGGAGTATGTCAAGGAGATTTCGGAGCCTGGAGCACCTGTTCAGCGAGCAGTCAAAGTAGAAGTGATTCAACAGGATGTACTGAAACGCAAAGTTGTGGTGGAGGCGGTGGAGAAGGAGGAGAGACATGTTCTAATGAATGTACCTCTGGAGAAACAGAAGTAAGATGTGTTTCAGACAATACTTTAAGAACAAGAACCTGTGGAAATTATGATAGCGACTCATGTACCGAATGGAATGACGGTAGTTTCAGCGATTGTAATACTGGATTTATATGTCAAAGCGCGCAATGCGTTGAAGTAGTTTGTGTAGAAAATTGGCAATGTACATATCCGCAATGTAGTCCGGGCCAACTTCAAACTTCACCTCCAGAATGCGTCGACTTAAACAGTTGTGGAACAGAAAATGATAAACCAACCGATACAAAACCTTGCGATGAATGTGTAGAAAGTTGGCAATGCGATTGGACAGAATGTCAAGAAGGAGATACAACCTCAACACCATTTAACTGTGTTGACTCAAATAGTTGTGGAACAGAAAATGATAAACCAGGAAACAAACCAGTCTCATGTGAAGAGGCCCTAACAATTCAAACAACTGATAATAAATGTACAAATAAAAAGTTTGTATGTTCTTCATGGAGTATATGTGAAGCAGATTATTCAATTAACGATATAGTTGAAGGTAAAACATCAGTTAATGGAGTTCAATCAAGATCATGTGAAGATACTTCAAAATGCGCTCCAAACAAAATAGAAAAAAGATCTTGTAATGCAACAATACCAATAGAAGCGCGTAAAGTCCAATGGTGTGAAGAAGAATATTTAGACATATACGTTCAAGGCACAAATGAATTAGTAAGTCGAGTGAAAGAGACTGAAATTACTTCAAAGATAAAAAGATTTGACATCGACTTTGTGATAACTGAATTCGTCGGTTATTGTAATTTTTGTTACAATGGAATTAAAGACACATCTGAAGAAGATGTAGATTGTGGCGGTCCAAATTGCCAAGTATGTATTCCAAAATACTCGTACTTTGATTGGTTGTTTTATGTAATTACTGCATCTTGGATAATTTTCTTGCTATTGTTAGTGTTATTCTTCAGAATTAAGAGAGATAAAGATAAAAAAACAATTACTCAAAAAATAAAAGAGAAGACATTGTCTTTAATAAAGAGAAAAACAGAAAGAAAACCAATCTTTAAAGAATCAATTAAAGAAAAGCAACTTGAGAATTGGTTTGCTGAAAAGTTGATTATATTAAGATCATTATTCAGAAGAAAACCATCTCTTCAAACAGGATATAAAGTAATAGAAAAAGAAATAAAAATAAAATCAGATAAAGACAGACTGGCTGACCTTAAACGAAAGTTAAAGAAATGGAGAAAAGAAGGGTATTACGGAACATATAAACTAGAGACAGAGATCAAAGAATTAGAATATAAACTTGGAAAAAATAAAAAGAACCCTTTAACTAAAATCAAAGAATATTATAAAGTCAGAAAAGAAAAGAAAAAATTCAAAGCAAAAGAGATTGTCTCCAAACCAAAAATAAGATTATTTAAAATAAAAAACGACGGTGAAAAAAGACTTAATAAAGAGATTAAGAAAGAGAAGAAGAAAGCGAGAAGAGAAATAAGAAAACAAAAAATTCTTGATTTGATGAGAAAACTTAAACTGTGGAGAAGAAAGGGTTATTACGGAACGTATAAACTTGAGGAAGAATTAAAGAAACTAAAAAAGATAAAGTGAGGGAAGTTTTTTAAACAAAACAATCATAATATTATTATGAAAAGAGGTCAAAAATGAGCAAAATAAAGAAGTCAAAATCTAAGAGAAAGGATGCACGTCAAATCAAAAATGTAAGAGAGAAATTCTCAACATACGAGGAAAAATTAGACAGATTGAAACAATTCGAATCTGAACTAAAAAAAATGGACACAAGAGGTTTTGGTAAAGAAGTTTCTATAATAAAGGCTCAACTTAACGATCCAACTTCTATAGATGAAATAAACAGGAGAATTAATGACTTAAAAAAGAAAATACTTCATCACAAAAAAAGAAAGTCTCCATTTTCAGAAATAAGCAGGAACATTCATGACATTGAAATAGAGGGGGAAGTTGAACATGAAAAGATTAAGAAAACCATTAGCCAACTTGAACAGCAAAGAGGAATAGAACATAAAAATTTAAGGTCTCAAATTTCTCAAATAAAAAGTAAACTAGAAGAACAAAAAAAACCGGTCGCTCCAAAAAAAGTTGATTCGGGGATTGGAGTTTTAGTGGACGAAAAATATGGGGAATTCATAAAAGATTTAAAAAAAGATTTAACGGAAAAAGAGAGAAAAGAAGAGGAGTTTATCAAAAACAAACTCAAAGAAGAACTTATCGAAAAAGAGAAAGATATTGAAATTAAATATGAGAAAAAATTACAGGAACTAAAAGAGGATTATGATAAAAAAGTCTCAAGTGAGCTTGAAAATGAAATAAAAAAGAAATTCAAAAAAAGACTTGACGAAGAACTGCTCCAGGAAAAAGTAAAAATCCACGATGATTATGCATTAAAGAACAAAAAACTTCTTCTTGAGGAAAGAGAGAGATTGAAAAGGAATCTTACATACAACCTCCAAAAAGAATATGATTTTAAATTGAAAAATAAACTTACCGAATATTTATCAGCTCTCCAAAAAGAGAAGAAAGAGTTCCATCAAAATATATTGGATAAGCATCAAAAAGATCTTCGTAAAGAGATCGAACTCAAGGAAAATATTCTAAGACAGCAATTCGATGAAAAACTTCAAAAAGAGACAAAAAGACAAATAACAGATCAAAAAGAAAGACTGTATAAAGAATATGATAAAGAATTTGAAAAACTTATTACAAATCATAAAAATAAACTTGACGGTGTATATAGGAATAAACTGAATTCCCTTCAAAAAGAATACAATCAAAAGGTACTAGAGTTAGATAATCAAAAGAATAATCTGAATAAGAATCTTGAAGGTGAGAAGAGTCGGCTTGAATCTATGAAAGAAGGGTTGAAGAAACGTTCGTTATCATTAAAGAATAAAGAAGCTCTATCTTCATTGCAGTTAGAATCACTTCAAAAAAGAATAGGTGAAGAAAGAGAGATCCTTCGTTCAAAAGAGATTGAATTTGAAAGTTACAAAAAGAATTTGGAAAAATCTGTCGATGATAGAAAGAAAGCCTATGAAGATAAATTTAATTTGCTTAAAAAACAGGAAGAATCCAGATATAAGAATAGTATTGAACAATCTAAGAAAATTTTACTTGAAAATTATAAAAATAAATTAAAAAATAGTCTGATTGAAGAAGAAGATATTCTCCGTCAAAAACTGCAATCAGAATTCAATCAAAAATTATCTGCAGAAATAGAGCAGCAGAGGAATCTGTCCCGCCGACAATTACTCCAGAATAAAAAACAGCTTGAAAAGACATTGCACGAGACAAAAAATAATCTTCACGAAAAAGAAAAAGAGATTAAAGATAGAAAACTTCAACTAGAAAAGAAATACGAAGAGGAAAGAAGTAAAATAAATCTTAATTTTTTGAAGATAAGAAAAGACTATGATTCTGAATTAAAGGATAAAAAACAAGAACTTGAAAGAAAAATAGGAGAACTATCCAATCAAAAAGAAAGTTACTCAAAAGAAATGGAACAACAAAAAGAAAGTTACTCAAAAGAAATGGAACAACAAAAAGAAAGTTACTCAAAAGAGATTAAAAATAAAAAAGAACTCTTAGATAAGAAACTAGAAAATAAAAAGGAAAGCTTAGATAAAAAATTCAAATCAAAAGACGAGTTGCAGAGAAAGGTGTTGACTCGTAAAGAAAAGGCATTTATAGAAAAAGAAAAAAGAATGAACTTGAAACTAAGAAAAGAAAATGAAAGAAGACAAAATATTCTGCAAAGAAGAAATGAATCAATGCTTGCCGATCTTCAAAAAAGAAAAAAAGATATAGAATTCTTGATTGAAGAGAAGAAGAAAACCGACGCTGTGAAAATCGAAGCTAAAAAAGAAGCGCTCGAGAATGAATTGAAAGCAAGGGATGAAGAAAAATTGAATAAAATAAAAGAATCTATGCATCTCCAACTTAAAAAAGAATTAGCATATAAAGAAAATCTACTTAGAAAAAAATTAGAATCAGAATTTCAAGCTAAATCAAGACTTGCTCTTCAAAAACAAAGGGAAGAACTATCTAAAAAGAAAAATGAACTGGAAAACCAAATAAAACAAAAACTTGTTCAGATTTTGAAATAAAATTAGGTGATTAGTGCATTTTAGCACCAAAAAAGCTTAAAAATTAGCTAAACTACGACGGTGT
>PFCY01000070.1:0-1653 GCA_002763085.1 Candidatus Pacearchaeota archaeon CG10_big_fil_rev_8_21_14_0_10_32_14
ATTTGTGAGCATTAATCTGCGAAGCAGCAAAATATTAATCAGTTTTTCTTTCCCTCCCCCTCCCCTCAACCTCTAAGGTAGAGGCTCATCCCAGATTAGCGGGGGCGAGCGATTTTGTGGTAAGGGGTAAGGTGGAGTTGGTGGGCGAAGTCGCGAGGGTGGATGGTGGGAATCGAAATCGCGTTAGCAAAAGAATTAAATCATATATAACAAATTGCTCGTCATCCAAGTCGGCATTCCAAAAATTAGTCCTAAAGATTTAAGATCATAAATATTTCTTTCATTCTCTTTCTTCAATATAATAAATTTCATTTTCAATTTATTTTTATTGCACAATTTAATAGTTTGTCTGATTCGTCCAAGTATTTCACTCTTCTCTTTCAAATTCCTTGATTCAATTATTTCATCGAAATTTATACCGATGACAATATTTGCTTTTGCACAGATCTTGGCGATAACTTGATTAAATCCTGCCTCCCTCTGCTTCTGCATATCCCGCCTCCACGCTAAATTAATTAAATAAATATCAATTTCATTTCCTAATTTCTCTAATATTTTTCTAGAAAACTCGTCGTCATTATTTGTAAAAACAATTTTAGCTTTATCTTTTTTAGCTGATGCTATCCGGGCTTTTACTTTTTCATAAACTGATTCATTTATAATATAATATTCCATAAGGACAGAAAGAGTTTGTTGTTTATAAAATGTGAGAAAGGGTATAAATTAGTTTCAATTTTCAATAATCGTTCCGTCAAATTTTTTTCCTTTCAAATAATTGTCAAGTTCTCTAAGGTTATCTCCTATGATGATAGTCCGTATTTTATTTTTCAGTATAAATTTTGACGCCTTTTGATCTATAACAAAATGTTGTCCGGGATAAAATTTTATTGCGTTCGCCATTGTATCAAAATCTTTCCAAGAAATAGAAGGAATGAACTTTGCATCTTTGTATTTTTTTGGATTTTTTGTATAAAGTCCGTCGACATCTGTCAAATTCACTAAATCACTCTTGAACTCTTTTGCAATTATTGCCGCTTGGCAATCCGTCGTCGCTCCAGTCTTATATGTTAAAGCACCACAAAAAACAACATCATTTTTTTTAAGGACTTTTTTTATTTCGTTAATATCATGAGGAGCACCGATCTCTTCTCGTTCATTTCCAAAAAAATAACTGACAAATCTTGCATTCATCCTAGTCACACTTATTCCAGCAAGCCCCATTAAATGTAAATCGCTTGAAACATGAGAAATTCCTTCAATATAACGACGTGCTGTCTTTCCACCACCACACACCACCACGAATTTATAATCCTTATAATGTTTTTTTAAAACTTCTTTAAATTTTTTCAAATAAGAATAATTAATTTCATCCAGAACAATTAAACTTCCTCCAAGACTTAGGACGATCACTTTCTTTTTCATCTAAAGAGAAAGTAAAAATGATTTATATTTCTTTGGTATAATGACAGGTCCATAATAAAAAACATAATTTTTTGTGTTAGACAAACTTTCGGAAATTCAAGTATTCCTTGAGGATGAGATACTCCTCGTCCTAAATGGCGGGGTATACTTACGATTGTATTGTATTAAGTTTTATCACATATATTTCAAGATTATCAACATCTTCTATAAAAAAATATTATTAAAAAAATT
>PFCY01000070.1:1678-4663 GCA_002763085.1 Candidatus Pacearchaeota archaeon CG10_big_fil_rev_8_21_14_0_10_32_14
CGAAGCAGCAAAATATTAATCAGTTTTTCTTTCCCTCCTCCCCCCCTCAACCTCGAAGGTAGAGGCTCCTCCCAGATTAGTGGGCGAGAGATTTTGTGGTAAGGGATAAGGAATGGGAGGTGGGCTAGGTCGCGAGGGTGGATGGTGGATTTACGAAATCGTTGTTTCTTGATTCATTTCACCGTAAAAAGTTTATCATCTAAAAGAAAACTCGCGACCTCACTCCGCCCCAATAACGGAAACTCCCCCAAACGTGAAATCGCTCGCCCCCTGTTTTCTTTTAAACTTCCTCAAAACACTGAAGAACAATTTCCAATTGCCTCCGATGAAATCGTAAGACAACAAATTATTTTATAGTAAATAGCTTGTTGTCAGTCACATTAAAAACCCCAAGTCTAACTCCAGAGTCAATCCACCCGTGCGCATAATTGAGCGCCCCATAAGCCAAAACATAATCGCCTTGAGTTTCAAAATGCTTCGCATCTAGGATATAATTCCCTGCCATATCAATAATTTCTTTGGCTTCTTTTTCTTTTCCTTTGATTATCTTTTTCTTTACGATTTCAAATGCTTTTTGTGTAATTGAAAAATATTTTTCGAGTTTGTCGGGGGTTATTATGTTATTCATCTTAATACATTATATCTAACATTTCTTTAGGATTTAATACCATTGCAGGACATCTTTTTTTGAATTCTTTATCTCCAGAAAAAATTTGACATTTAAATTTTAATGCCATTGCTAAATAAGGGGAATCTTTATTATGATTAACTAATATTTTATTTGCTTCTTCAATTTTATCCTTAAATTCGCTATCCGAAATAAGATTTATTTGATCTAGAACAAAATTAATATTATCCTTAAATTCTTTTGAAGGCATTTTTGTTCTTGCTTCAATTTCTTTCTTATGACTCTCAAGTCCTATAATTAAGAATTCTGGCGCAATGAAAGTAAATTTATTTGTTATAGAATTAAGTGCAAACACATTAAATGAATCTCCTTTTGTCAATAAAGAAGAAAGAACTACATTTACATCCACTACAATAAACATTTTAGTTATATCTCTTGCTTAATGAGATATTAATTTTATTAGTAAATTCTTCTACATCTTTTTCAGTTAACGATGAGTGAGATAAATTCTTTTTTAATTGTGAAATATTTTCTAAATTAACTTTTAGCATTTTTGAAACCAAGATATTCCATTCTAAATTTGAAACATTTTCTATAAACTTCAAATCCTCCGGAATTTCTACTTTAATTTCCATCCAAATTATAATTCAATCAACATTATAAGCCTTTCGCCAATTAGAAAATTTGTTCAATTTTTATAAATCATTTTCTTCAGAAAAGTCTTTTAAATCTTCCAGTCCTGCATTTTCCCACAACTCGAGTTCCTTCTTGAGAACCGGATCGTCAAAAACTTTTATATAAGATTTTAGAGCAGTTGTTATTGTTTCTTCCCTATCCAAATCAAGTTTATGTGAAACTTCATCAATCAATTTTTTAGTCTTATTTGAAACAGTAATCTCCATTTAAAATACACCCAGTCAAACTATAAAAATCTTTTGAGAACGCTGAGTGTCCCACACTCCCTTATATCGACTCCATCCCAAATTAAATTTTTTTGTGAGATTTTGTTTGTAATTTACTTGCCAAACACACAACTTCGACCACCAACCAAGACCTTACCTCTTAACACGAAGTTGCTCGCCCAAATCGAGTCCCAACTCGAGCCCACATTTTGAATTGATTAGATAATTTGACAAAATGTAAACTCTCGCCCTAATACCAAACAAAATCTCTATTATAAATAAATTAATTTTTGTAATATGGGATGAAGCCCCTTATATCCAAACATTTATATATATGTATATGTATATATAACCATGTCAAAGATAATAAGTGTCTCAGATGAAGTATATGAAGTTCTCACAAAATTAAAAGGAAATAAAAGTTATACGGTCGTAATCAAGAGCATGATGAAAGAAAATAGCAATAAAGAAAGGATTCTTTCATTTGCTGGCTGCGACATCATCAATAAAACAGAGATAGAAGAAATAAAAAAAGGGTGGAAAGGGTGGAAAGAAAAGTCTTACTAGATTCTGATATTGCAATAGAAATACTTAGAGATAATCAAGATATCATAAAAAAAATATTGACTCTTGAAGCGCGATTTTATACGACCTCTGTCAATGTCTTTGAACTTTGGAGCGGACGCAGCAATGATAAGAAAATGGAAGAATTTTTGTCATCATTTCAAATTTTAGAGTTTGATAAAGAATCAGCAATAATTTCTGGAAATATAAGAAAAGAACTTAAGAAAAAAGGAACTCAAATTGATTTTAGAGATTTATTCGTCGCTTCAATTTGCATAAAGAATGATATTGAATTTTTCACGCACAATATCAAACATTTCCAGAGACTCCAAGGTTACGGATTGAAACTCATAAAATAGGTTTTCATGGTTTCGGTTTAATCTCAACTGCTTGAAGAGAAGAATTTGCAAATTTTGCAAAAAGGATTATTCAAACTCCTATAAAAATAAAAATAAATTTTCAGAAAGTTATTTAAATTAATGAAACTTTAATCATTCATGGTCAAAATATCTATTAATTTACCTGACAATTTTAATGAAGAAATAAAAGTGTTAAATATAGATATAACTCGGATTGCAGAAGATTCTATTAGAGAAGAGATAGCTAAGTTGATAGCATTAAGAACAATTGCTTCAAGAAGTAATTTAACAGAAAATGATTCCCTAGAATTAGGCAGGAAATTGAAGAGAGGAAGGGAGGAATTTTTTAAAGAAAGAGGACAAATCTAATGTTTATTGTTATTGATGCTAATGAGTTATTTTCTGCAATGATATCAAAAAAGAGAAATCTTGATATTATATTAAATCGTTTTACCCCGCAGCTTGCTGCGGCTGGGCAAAGCTAATAATCTCTGAAGTTCTTATTCTTTAATGGAAGTTGAAAGAGCGAGTC
>PFCY01000091.1 GCA_002763085.1 Candidatus Pacearchaeota archaeon CG10_big_fil_rev_8_21_14_0_10_32_14
CCATCTTGAAAGATGGAGATTTCTTTTTAGTTAAATATAAAGACTATTTCTAGATTAAAATATCTAATCAGTTTCTGTCATAATAATTCCAATATAGTTTATATTGATAAAACAATTGCTGGAAGTGATTTTGAATTTGACTTGGAAGTAAAAAATAAAAAACAATTTTTAGATATAATAAATGAGTTAAGAGATAAATTTCCAGAAATTAGAGGATGGAAATATCAAACATTAAAAAAATATGATAAGCTTCTTTATTTTCCAAGGAATAATAATACAAAATAAAGAAGTTGCAATGCAATGAAAATAATTTTTGAAATATACTGGAAAATGGCGAGGACTTAATCAACTCAATCCCAAATCCTTCAAAACTATTTCAATTTCATCATCCATATAATCAAACTTTTTATAATCTAAAAAATCTTTTTTCTCAAGTTCAATCTTCAATTTCTTTTTCAATTCAATCCTAATAGTAGATTTATCATAATCATTGAGATTCAAGCTCAGAGATATCTTCTCAGCTTCTCTAATTAAAATTTGAGCATCTTTTGCATATCTCGAAGAATAGATCTGGTCTTTGTTTACGATACCCCCGATTTTATGACGTAATGCTATAGCTAAGATATTTATCATCTCTTTGATGTTTTCTTTTTTACCCATTATGACATATCAAGTTTTTTGTTTATAGTTTCAAGTTTTATTTTGATGATAGCTCTAAGCATATTCCTTATTTTGTCGTCGATTTCTTCATTGTTCATTGTATAGTTATATAACGTTTCTCCAAGTATTTTTTTTGTATCCTTATCGATTTCTGAGGGAATTGAATCCTTTTTGTCTAAAAATCTTTGGATGGTGATCAATCTTCTTATAGAATCATATAAGACCCTGCTCGCAACTTTAACTTTAAGTGTATCCTCAGGCATCATGAGAAGAAATTTTGTATGATTTTTATCGATAACCATCTCGTCAGTGAGTTCAAAATTATTATTTGAAACAAAATTGTAGAGCATACTTCTTGTCAAGGGACACTTTTTTATTAAATTGTTGAGGATACTCTCTTTGATGATGATCAGGTGGTATTTCAACTGCAAACTTTGGACAAGATGTTCATAAATCCTTTTTTCGACTAATTTTTCATTTATTTTTTCATCACGAAGTACAACGAGAATATCAAGATCATTATAATCTTCATTCTTTGTCAGAAAAGAACCGATCACAAAAATTTGTTTTATTTCTTTAAATTGATTAATCTCGGCAAAAATTCTCTTGATTATATTTTCTTTAAAAGGTGTTAAATGCTTAATTGATTTTGAATAAAATAATCTAACTTTCTTCTCAATTATTTTTACTTCAACAATATCGCCAACTTCAAAAGAATGTTCTAATTTCTTTGGAATATAAATTTGATTGAATCTACTTCCTTTAGATATTGTATGTATAAACTTGGATTTCATAATATACATACTTAGTACGTACTTATAAATATTTCTATTTATGATAATTATAAATTAAAAATAATAAAAAAATTTCCTAAAATTCGCTATCCCACCCGCAGCAAGCTGCGGGATATAACGATTAAATAAACTAATTGTCCATTTTGGTATAAATGCACTTTTCGCCTGTCAAATTATTGTAGTATGCAATTCTTGTTCCACTATATCCTGTTAGATTATCTGAGTATCTTTCTATTTTCTCAGCTCTCTGAGTTAAAAGATAAGGATCAGAAACTGAAAAGTATTCAGATGTCTTATTGACATCATTTCTCGCAACCTCACTACTACAACCAAAAATTGCAGTTCCTATGATGAAACTCACAAGGTTTTTTCTGATTCTGTTCATGTTTTTTCCTCCATGTATTTAGTTATAATTCAATAGAAAACAATCTATTTAATAAATAGTCCACCATTTTGGACGACAGATTTATATAATATAAATTCTAATCTTCCCTATGAATAAAGAACTTGCCCTCAAAGAATATGGTCTTTCGGATAAAGAGATTAAAGTCTATCTCGAACTTCTCCCCCTCGGAAGTATCAATCTCCAAGAAATAGCAAAAAGAATTGATCTTCCAAGAACGACAATTTACAATACCTTGAACTATCTTCAACATAAAGGACTCGTGAGTAAAATTATAATAAAAGGCGTGACCTATTTTGATGCAACCGAGCCAGAAAAATTAATTGAAGACATAAGTCAAAAAAAAGAACTTCTTCTAAAATCTCTACCCGAATTAAAATCCTTGAAATCAATCATTAAAAAAAATTCCAAGGCAGAAATTTATGAAGGAACGAGAGGTCTATCAACAATACTATCCGACATCTTCAAAATAAAACAAGAAGTCTGTTATTTTGGTTCATACTCTCTATCTGTAGAAATTCTTAAACATCAACCAGATCATTTTAGATTGATACGACTTGAAAGAAAAATCCCTGCGAAGATTGTCATAGATCCTTTCAACGAACCTTCTTTCAAAACAAAAGAATACAAAAAAATAACGAAAATGAAATTCCTTCCGTCTCTGAAAGATTTTCCCTGCATGATTTTCATATACGGAGATAAAGTTGCAATTTACACTTTAAAGAATGATCTTGTTGGGATTATAATCGAAAACTCCGAAGTAGCAAGTGCAATGAAAATTATTTTTGAGATGTATTGGAGGATGGCGAAATAATTTCTAAGCCGCCTTAGTCTCTACATTTCCTTCCAATGAAACTTTTCTTTTGACCATATTCGGAAATTTCATAACATACCAAGCTCTATATCTCTCACCATTCTTATGAGCATTTATATCATCAACAAGTTCTTCACTTGAAACTTCTGCGTCATGTCCAAGTCTATGACTTATAAGATATCTTTCTTTTCCAAACCATAGATCTCTCTGCAAACCCATATAATGATCCCTATCTTTGTATGTGTATTGATCAAATTGTTTTAACTCTTCATAAGTCATCCCATTTATTATTTCAATAAGTGGTGCGTCAGCATCGGGATTATCAAGAATTGCTTTTTCTTCTGGAGTCAAAGGTTTAATTCTCATTTTATGTATCACTACAAAGTAACAACTTCTTTATAAGCTTTTCGTTACTCTATCCATCTCTTTTAATGATATACACATCAGTTTTCTGTTTTTATATCTTTCCAATATTGCTTAAGATGAGTTATTATTTGAATTATTTTGAATAGGACAAGTTTTAAACTCGCAATTATTAGATGAATTTCTTCCTACGAAGCTCCCATCCAGACATTCTTTAACCTCTTGTGTGCAAAAATTGTCTTTAGAGATATCATGATTGAACAAACTTTGATAGAGTAAATATCCTACACCAGCAATTATCAATGCTAATATAACAGCGAGTACTAAACCGAGAACTTTCGTCACCGCTTTTTTATAATTCATCATGGATAAAACATTCTTTCCTTATTAAATATTATCACTTCGATCGGTATCTCTGATACCTATAAAGAAATTTAATTTTTATTTTTCCTATCTTAATTTTTGGCGAGCGACTTCGTGGTAAGGGGTAAGGTATTGATTGGTGGACGAAGTCGCGAGTTCTTCGGCGAAAGCCGAATTATTGTGGGAATCTATGAAAAATCAAAATACCACTAAAAAATTACAAAAACTTATCAGAGATATTATTCAATATCTTTAATGGAACATCTCCAAACATCTTGGGTTTATGGACATAAGTAATATCTTTGTGATTCGCATTAATTATTCTAACATCAAACGGATAATAACTTATGACATCAATATAATCGGATCGAAATGGTTCAGTTGCTCCGTAAATAATTTGTCCATTATTTGCACTTTCAACAAATACTTCGCCTATGGTCGGCGAATTTCTATTATTCATAAAAGTCGAACATGAAAATAAAAAATAAGTGTCATAATATCTATCATTTTTCATATCTTCAAGTATTGAACTTTTATCATTGAATTCTAAAACTTGAGAGGGATATGAATCGTAGATCGGAACACTAAATAGGCATGGATCTAATTGATATAAATGATCAAATATCGGAGGAGATGCTAAATTAAAACCGTATCCAAATAAAAAACTTAAATCTGGGGCAGGAATTGGTTTTTTTCCCATTTCTCGTGCATCAAAAGTTATATCTTTCCTGCTTCCATGTCCGCATATAAGATTAAAATCAAAATGAACTCCTTCCTTTCTCATTTTATCTCTTGTTTGAAAATAGTCCGTATCATAAAACATGACTCTCGCTAGAACATCATAATTTTTGAGAATATTTTTATAGAATTTTATACTATCTGAATTCCAAAATCCAATCTCTCCAGGATCCCACCGAGGCAGAGAAATGAACGCATTCGGTTTTGGCGTGTCCTCAAAAAAAATATTCTTAGGTTCTATTCCCATAAGATAAAATCTTGAAAGCGAATACGAATCAAAAGGTAGCTTTGAATTTTTTATAGTTTCTTCTAAAGATTGTTTTGTATAATCCAGAAGCACATTCTCTTCTTCCAAAAAAATAAGGTCGCTTGCTCGATATGGATAAAATCCAAAATCCTTAGAAAATTCTTTTAATGAAATTAAATCTTGTATTTCAATTCGATTAGAATATAGTGATTCTGAATCTTCCTTTGTAAAGACCTCATTTCCTGAAGTATCTTTAATTGAATTAACTTTTTTTATATAAGAATCGTGATTTAATTTCTCTGTTATTTGAGTTTTAGAATTTTGGTTCAAATCAATACCATGACTTGATTGTGAATAATTCCATCCATAAACCAAACTTCCGGCTAACCCTAAAGTCAAAGAAACATTTCTTAATTTTTCGACAAGTCCCATAATCTCACACAAAATCTTTATTTTTAAGAATTTCTATTTAATCAATATCCCCGGTTTTCCAGGCATAGCTTTTATTTTCTTTTCAGTTTGATTTGCATCTTTTATATCCTTTATAACCACTTTAATGTTTGTTCTCTTTTCCAGATTTGCTTCTTCTTTTTTGAATATTGTAACTTCATTCGGAATACAATAAATTATCGCACGAGTTTTATTTTTCTCGCTCTTACTCTCGAGAATTCTTAAAATATTCAAAATATCGTTTCCAAGTTTATCGATCATCTCTTCTTCTTTCTCTAAATTCAAGTCTATCTTTTTCTCGTCGAAAATCGGCCATTCTTCTAAACTCATAAAATTCTTGTTTCCAAGTTTGTGCCATAGTTCTTCAGTAATATGCGGACAAAATACACTTAATAATTTCAAACTGCTTTCAAAATCTCCTTTAGAAATATCTTTATCTTCAAAACTTATGATATAATCAAACAGCGTCCTTATTTTTATTATTGCTATATTATATTTAAAATTCTCAATATCTATATTCGCTTCTTTTATGGTTTTATTGACTTTACTCTCAATATTTCTCGAAGATTTACCAAATTTATTTTTTCCATTGAACCTTTGGAAAACTTTATTCAAGAACTTAAAACTTCCATCGACAACTTTATTGTCCCAATTAAAATTTTTATCCGGAGAAGCAATTGAAAGTAAAGCCAGTCTCAACGAGTCGGCAGAATATTTTCTCACTATCTCGAGAGGATCAACAGTATTTCCAAGTGACTTTGACATTTTATTTCCGTCGCTTCCATGGATAAGTCCTTGATTGAACAGTTTAGTGAAAGGTTCATCAATGTCTTCAGGAATAATTCCATAATCTCTCATGAATTTTGTATAAAACCGAGCATAAATCAAATGCATGCATGCATGTTCAGCTCCACCAATATACTGATCAACCGCCATGAAATTCTCAATTTTCTTTTTATCGCAAATATCTTTTTTATTGTTTGGATCGATATATCTCAAAAAATACCATGAAGAATTTACAAAAGTGTCCATAGTATCAGTTTCCCGTCGAGCTTTAGATTTGCATTTCGGACACGAAGTTTCTACAAAATTTTTATTTGTGGCAAGAGGATTTCCTTTTCCAAACACAACTTTTTCTGGTAAAGTTAATGGCAAAGACTTCTCACTAATTGGAACAATACCGCATTTATCACAATAAACAATTGGAATCGGAGTTCCCCAATATCTCTGTCTTGAAACAAGCCAATCACGAAGTTTGAACTGAACTTTTTTGGAGCCTAGTTTTTTTTCTTCCAAATATTTTGTTATTTCATGGATCGCTTTTTTATTTTCAAGTCCGTTAAATTTATCCGAATTGACAAGTCGGCCCTCTCCGGTAAATGCTCTGCTTTCATCCTTTAGATTAAATTCCCTATCGACAGGCTCAATGACTTGCTTTATCGGCAATTTATACTTGACTGCAAATTCATAATCGCGTTGATCATGAGCAGGAACTGCCATTACCATTCCAGTCCCATAATCAGCAACGACAAAATTACCCGCATAAACGGGAACTTTTTCTTTCGTTAAAGGATTAATTGCATAGCTTCCAGTAAAAACTCCATCTTTATCCATCTTATCAATATCTTCTTGTTTAACAGATTTTAATTTTTTCAAAAAAGCTTCAACATCTTTTTTTTGATCAAAGTTAACCAAACTCATAAGCTTTGGATGCTGAGCCGAGACTACCATGAATGTAACTCCGTAAATTGTATCAACTCGCGTCGTAAAAATCGGCCACTTTTTTATTTCAGGATCCAAAGTACAATCCTTATGTGCAGGAGTCTCAATCTCAAAATCAACTTGCGTTCCATTGCTTTTTCCTATCCAGTTTTTCTGCATGATTTTAATTCGCTCTGGCCACTCGAGAGAATCGACTTTATCTAAAAGCTCGTCGGCATAATCAGTGATTTTGAAAAACCATTGTTCAAGATGTTTTATCTCAACTGCCGTATCTTCATGTCTCCAGCACATTCCATTATGAACTTGTTCGTTAGCTAAAACAGAATCGCACTTTTTACAATAATTCACAGGCGCTTTTTTTCTGTAAGCGATTCCTTTCTCGAGCATCTTTAAAAAAATCCACTGGTCCCATTTATAATACTCAGGGTCATGAGTCTTTATCATACGAGTCCAATCATAACTGAATCCAAGCGCCTTTTGTTGACTCATAAAACTTTTTATTGAATTATTAGTATATTTTTTTGGATGCTCGCCAGCTTTAATCGCCGCATTTTCAGCCGGAAGTCCAAGAGAATCATAACCCATAGGATAAAGAACATTAAAACCATTCATCCTCTTAAACCGAGCATAAACATCTCCAAGAGTATAATTAAAAGCATGACCCATATGAAGTCCCGTCCCAGAAGGATAAGGGAACATCTCAAGAACATAAAACTTTTTTTTCTTAGGATTTTCTTTAATAACAAAAACTTTTTTCTTCTCCCACTCGCTCTGCCACTTCCGTTCAATTTTGTTATAATTAATTTCTTTCTTTTCTAACATTTTTGTTTCTACTTTTTTCTTCATATTTATTGTATGTTTTGCCGATTTAAAAAAGTAATTAAAAAGATAAAAAATAATTTAGTGTTTCATTTAGGGGAATATGTCAGTAAAACTTCCTCTAGCAGGACCTTGAACGACAGTTTCACGGACTCTGATTCTTATGAAATCATCAAACGCATTGATATCGTCCATTGTATCCGCATCCACGACATACCTTGTTGGCCTTTCTTCACTTGAAGAGATATTTCTTACCATATCCCATACTGGATATATTCCAACCCGTCTGCCTTGTCCGTTTCCATTTCTAACTTCATACATCCCCTCGTCAACTACTTCAGACTCTGGAATCCATTCCCTAATTCTGTTTATTGTGTATTCTTTTATGGTCATTTTTTCCTCCATTATAGTTTTATACAGAATCCCCTACACTTTGATGTTCATCATTATTTTCAAACAAAATATCTAACGAATAAATTGATAGAAAAATAAGATGACTTATTTAATAAGTGAGAAAACGCTGTCTAACAGATTCATACACGCTGTATAATTCATGTTAGTATGCATAAAAGAAAATTGGACTTGAAGTTTAAATATCTTTTGTAGAAATATTATTTTACCCCTCGTGACCTGTCGTTATGGAGATTCCTGTTGTCGCCATCGAGCTCAGACCTACCATCGAGGCTCCTCAACCACAGCTTTCTTGCAAAAGGTAAAGTTGGTTTATCAACATGATTCTTACCAACTATATAGATTGGCATTTCATTAATTTTTGCGTCTTTTAAGAATGCTCCATAATCTTGAGCTTTCTTTTCATCTCCAACTGCAAAAACGGTAATTGGATCTTCACCAAATCTATTAGATGGAATTGGTTTTTGATCATAAGGAATTTCAATAGAATTATGAAGAGCTTTATCTAGATCTTCCTCACTAACATAAAATTCTTTTCCCTCTTTAGGCTTCATCCCATATTACGAAAATTAATTTATTTATAATAGAGATTTTGTTTG